>NZ_JBQQCD010000021.1:0-112126 GCF_052245555.1 Streptomyces sp. KR80 | reverse complement strand
GGCCGTGGGCCACCTCGCTCTGCGTTGTGCTGTCCCCCGCGATTGCGGCGCGGGGCTGTCTCCCACCCCGCCCTTTGCGGGGCTGCGCCCCGCACGCCCCCGGGGGCTGGCCGTGGGACACGTCGCTTTGCGCGTCGTACTACCCCTGCCCCGCCGGGGAGCGGGCGGTTGGTCAGAAGAAGGTGCGGATGTAGTCCGTGACTGTGCCGTTTTCCTCGGCCAGTGGGATGAGTTGCCACTTGTCGAAGGACGTGCACGGGTGGGACAGGCCCAAGCCGACCCAGTCGCCGACTTCGAGATCCGTGGCGTCGGCCGCGACCTTCACCCAGGTGTGCTGGTCCGACAGCGCCGTGACGGTGAGCCCGGCAGCGCGCCGCACCGAGCCGTCGCGGCCGGACCTCACGACCTGGACCTCGGGCAGGTCCAGGTCGTACGCGGCGTCCCGCTTGCCCGCGTTCAGGAATGCCTGGCCCGGCTCGGGCCGCGAGACGACCTGCGCCCAGAGGCGGAACGCCGCGTGCAGCGCGCCCTCCTCGGGCACCCTGTTGAAGGGCGTGATGTGGCGGTAGTGGCCGTCGTCGTGGGAGACGTACGCGCCGGACCGCAGCAGCTTCAGCACGGGCGCCGACAGCGGCGGGACCTTCGCGAACACGTCCGCCACCGCGTCGAACCACGCGCTGCCGCCCGCACTCAGCACGATCTCCTCGAGCCCCTCGAACCGGCCCGCCGCGTCGAATTCGGCGGTCAGGGTGACGAGCCGCTGCAGCCAGGCCGTCACCCGCGCGCTGTCGGCCTGCGGCACCTCGCCCTCGTACCCCGCGACGCCCACGAGCCGGAGTGTGGGGACGACGGCCACCACGTCGGCGACCGCAGCGCACTCGGCCTTCGTACGGGCGCCGGTGCGGGCACCTGGTCCCGCGCCCAGCTCGACGACCACATCGACCGGTCGCTGTGCGCCGCACGCGCTGAGCGCCTCGTGCATCATCTCGACACCGCGCACCGAGTCCACGTAACAGACGAAACGGAAGTCGGGGTCGGCATCCAGCTGCCCCGCCAGCCAGTGCAGCGCGGCCGCGTCCACCAACTCGTTGGCCAGGAAGATCCGCTGGATGCCGAACGCGCGGTAGACGCGGACCTGGGTCGGCACCGCCGCCGTGATGCCCCACGCACCGCGTGCGAGCTGTCGCTCGAACAGCTGCGGCGCCATGGAGGTCTTGCCGTGCGGCGCGAACTCCAGCCCGTGCTTGGCGGAATAGCCCTCCATCAGGGCGAGATTGTGCTCCAGGGCGTCCGCCGACAGGGTCAGCACCGGGGTGGTGAACCCACCGGTGAAGAGGTTCCGCCGCTCGGCGGCGAGCTCCCCGACGGTGAGCCCTTCCGCGTCCGGCGGGAGCGCCTTGAAGCGGTGGTCGACTCGCTCGTCGGCGAGTCGACCGATGGAGTTGCCGGCGGCCATGCGCGCCTCCTCGGAGGTGGGTTGCATTATCTGCAACACTCATTGCGTATATCGCTTGCTGCTGTCTAACATCCGCCCCAACGCCGGGTCAATGGCGAGCACCGCCCCTTCCGGCGGTGCGCATCTCCACCGTCCGCAGAGAGCACCGAGTGAGGAGCAGCAGGATCGTGACCGCGACCCGAAACGTCGACGTCGTCTGCCTGGGCGAGTCCATGGTCACGTTCCGTCCCGCGCGGCCGGGGCGACTCGCCGACGTGCCCACCTTCGAACGAGGGATCGGCGGTGCCGAGTCGAATGTCGCCTGTGCTCTCGCCTGCGCGGGGCACAGCACGCGCTGGCTCAGCCGGGTCGGTGCCGACGGCTTCGGCGAGCACCTGGTGGCGGCGATCGCCGCCCATGGCGTCGACACCGGCGCCATCCAGCGCGACACCGCCCGCCCCACCGGCATCTACTTCCGTACGGCGGGCGAGCGGGCGGTGTCCGCCGAGCGGATGCCCGAGCGGACGCCCAAGCCGGCGGGTGGCGCGACCGGCGCGGCGGGTGGCGCGACGACGGGCGGTGCGGCGGGTGGCGCGGCGGGTGAACTGGACGTCGCAGCCGACGTCGCGGCTGAAGCCGAGGCCGCTGGCGATGCCGCGGGCGGCATCTCGGGTGCGGCCGTGGCCGACGCGGCCGCCGAAGTCGTCTACTACCGCGCGGGTTCGGCGGCCTCGGCGATGTCCCCCGCCCTCGTGCCCCGGGAGCAGGCGTGGTCCGGCCGCATCCTGCACCTGAGCGGCATCACCGCGGCGCTCTCCGCGGAGTGCCTCGCCCTCATGCGCGACCTCACCACGCGCCGCCCCGGACGGCCCCTGGTCTCCTTCGACGTGAACTACCGCGTGGGCCTGTGGCAGGGTGCCGGCGGTCCCACCGTGCTCGCCGAACTGGCGCGCGGCAGCGACCTCGTCTTCGTCGGCGAGGACGAGGCCGAGGCCGCCTGGAACCTGCGCGGACCGGACGCCGTACGGGATGCCCTCCCCGAGCCCGAGGTCCTGGTGGTCAAGCAGGGCCACAAGGGCGCGACCGTGTACGCCCGCCAGGCGGAGGACGGCACCGACACCGTCACCTTCGAACCCGCCCTGAGGGTCGACGTCGTCGCCCACGTCGGAGCCGGTGACGCCTTCGCCGCCGGCTTCCTCTCCGGAACCCTGCGCGGCCTGCCCATGGCCGCGCGGCTGCGGCACGGCCACCTGATGGCCGCCGCCTCCCTCACCGTCCCCGGCGACCTCGGCACCCCGCCCACCAGGCGTCATGCCGACCGCCTGGCCGCTCTCGACGGCGTCCAGTGGGAGACACTGCGACTCGCCCCCGGCTGGACGACCGACGACGGGGCCCGACCCACACGGGTGGAGGTACGTACACCATGAGCCAGACCGTCGATCGTGCCCTGAGCATCCTGCCGCTGCTGGCAGAGGGCCCCGCCAACCTCGAACAGGTGGCCAAGCGGCTCGGCGTCCACAAGTCGACCGCCCTGCGCCTGCTGCGCACCCTGCACGAGCACGGCATCGTCTACCGCCAGCAGGACCAGCGCTACCGCCTCGGGGCCCGCCTGTTCGCCCTCGCCCAGCAAGCGGTCGAGAACATCGACGTCCGCGAGATCGCCCACCCCCACCTCGTCGAGCTCAACGAGAGGTGCGGGCACACCATCCACCTTGCGGTCTACGAGGAGAACGAAGTCCTCTACATCGACAAGGTCGAGAGCCGCTATCCGGTGCGGATGTACTCCCGGATCGGCAAGCCCGTCGCGATCACCGTCGCCGCCGTGGCCAAGCTGCTCCTCGCCGACCTGCCCGAGCCGGAGCGGCGCGCCGTCGCCGAGAAGCTCGACTACCCCATGTACACGGCCCGTTCGACGCCCAACGCCGCGGCCTTCCTCAAGGAGCTGGCGATCGTACGCGAACAGGGCTGGGCCACCGACCTCGGCGGCCACGAGGAGTCCATCAACTGCGTCGGCGCCCCCATCCGGGGTGCGGACGGGCGGGTCGTCGCCGCCTGCTCGGTCTCCGCGCCGAATGTGGTCGTCACCGGCGACGAACTCATCAAACTGCTCCCGCTGGTGCGTCGTACCGCCGACGCCATCAGCCGCGAGTACTCCGGCAAGACCCCGTAACCCCGGCACGACCCCGTAACCCCGGCAAGACCGCAAGGTCCCCTTGGAGGCAGCCTCATGAGCGACAGGCTCCGGAAGACCGCGATCACCCCGCCCACCCACACCACCCCGCCGGCCAAGTTCTCGCACGGCGTCAAGAAGGGCAGCATCCTGCAGGTCGCCGGGCAGGTCGGCTTCGGCCCCGGCGGTCCCGGAGTGGCGCCCGCCCCGGTCGGTCCCGGCCTGCGCGAGCAGACCCAGCAGACCCTGCGCAATGTCCAGGCGGTCCTCGAAGAGGGCGGTGCCACCTGGGAGGACGTGGTGATGATCCGCGTCTATCTCACCGACACGTCCCACTTCGCCGAATTCAACGGCATCTACAACGAGTACTTCGCCGACCTCAAAGAGGCCCCGGCGGCCCGTACGACCGTGTACGTGGGTCTGCCCGCCGGTCTGCTCGTCGAGATCGACGCACTGGCCGTCCTCGGCTGAGCGGCCGCAGCCGACGGGACACCACACCCGGAGCACCGACACCCCCGAACCCGCTCGACGAACTGAGTTCCTTGCCGTACCGAACCCCCCGCAGCGATTCCCCCTGCCCGACTGCGCTTTCCGGGGTGCGACACCACCGGCCGACGTCGCGCGGCCCGCCCCCCGGATCCCCCGACCCTGGAGCCCCGATGCTGATCGCCGCCTCGCCCACGCCCCCACCGCCACCACACACCGGCGGACTGCTCGCCCTGATACCCGGCACCGCCGGTCTGCTGACCGTCGCCGCCCTGGGCATCGCGCTCCTGCTCTTCCTGATCATCAAGGTCAGACTGCAGCCCTTCGTCGCCCTGCTCGCCGTCTCCATAGCCGTCGGCCTGGCCGCCGGTCTCTCCGTCACCGAACT
Source organism: Streptomyces sp. KR80 (assembly GCF_052245555.1). NCBI lineage: Bacteria > Bacillati > Actinomycetota > Actinomycetes > Kitasatosporales > Streptomycetaceae > Streptomyces > Streptomyces sp. KR80. The sequence continues at coordinate 107,647 of NZ_JBQQCD010000021.1, read as the reverse complement.
CTTCGGCACCGTCCAGAAGTCGGACGCCGTGTCGCTGATCGAATCCGGGATGGGCGGGATCCTCGGCCATGTGGCGATCATCATCGGTCTTGGCACCATGCTCGGCGCGATCCTCGAGGTGTCCGGCGGTGCCGAGGTCCTCTCCAGTCGCCTGCTGAACCTCTTCGGCGAGAGGCGCGCCCCGCTCGCGGTGGGCCTCACCGGCCTGATCTTCGGCATCCCGGTCTTCTTCGACGTCGGCATCTTCGTCCTCGCGCCGATCGTGTACGCGGCCGCCAAGCGCAGCGGCAAGTCGATCGTGCTCTACGCGATGCCGCTGCTGGCCGGTCTGTCCATGACCCATGCGTTCCTGCCGCCGCACCCGGGCCCCGTCGCCGCCGCCGGCCTGCTGAAGGTGGACCTGGGCTGGGTCATCCTGATGGGCATCGTCGTCGGCATCCCGGCGGTGCTCGCCGCCTGGGCGTACGCCGCCTGGATCGGCAAGCGCCTGTTCGTCGCCGTGCCGCAGGACATGGTGGAGGCCGCCGAGGAGGCCAAGGCCACCGTGGCCGCCGAGCGGGCGGCCGCCGGGCGCACCGACCGGGAGGAGCCGGCGTCGCTCGGCACCGTCCTCACGATCATCGGCACGCCGCTGGCGCTGATCCTCGCCGCGACGTTCTCCTCCATCGCGCTGGACGAGTCGACGCTGCGCTCGGTCATCGAGTTCTTCGGCAACCCGTTCGTGGCGCTGACCATCGCGTTGCTGATGGCGTATTACCTGCTGGGCCTGCGGCGCGGCTGGTCCCGCACGTCCCTGGAGCGGGTGTCCACCGCCTCGCTCAAGCCGGTCGGCAACATTCTGCTGGTCGTCGGTGCGGGCGGGATCTTCGGCGCCGTCCTCAAGGGCAGCGGTGTCGCCCAGGCGCTCTCCGACACGTTCAGCGACGTCGGCCTGCCCGTCGTCGTCCTCGCCTATCTGATCTCGCTCGTGCTGCGAGTGGCCCAGGGCTCGGCGACCGTCGCCATCGTCACCACGGCGGGCATCGTGCTGCCGCTGGTCGAGGGCGGCGACCATTCGCAGGCCTTCCTGGCCCTGATCATCATGGCCATCTCGGCCGGCTCGATCTTCGCCTCGCACGTCAACGACGGCGGCTTCTGGATCGTCGCGAAGTACTTCGGCATCTCCGTGCGCGACACGCTGAAGTCCTGGACGGTGCTCGAGTCGGTGCTGTCGGTGGCGGGCTTCGTGGCCGCGGCGGCGCTCAGCCTGGTCGTCTAGCGCTCTCCTGACGCTTCAGCTCTGGCGGGCGCCACTGCCCTACGGAGCACCGCCGTACGGCACGCAGACAGGGCGCCCCGGGTATCGGATCCGGGGCGCCCTGTGCCGCGATCAATTGCTCGCTGCGATCAACTCTTGCAGTACTGCTCCTCCTTGCCGATGGAGCGGTACATGCAGTCGGAGTTCTCCAGCAACTGCAGTACGGCGTCCCGGTTGCGGCTCGTCTCCTTCTCGATCACCTCATCGGGCGGGTAGAAGCCGCCGCCTCCGAAGCCCTTCGGATACATCTCGAACGTGTAGCTGAAGATCTTCTCGGCGCCCCAGAGCCAGTCGTCGATCGACCCGTCCGTGATGTAGAGATCGCTGGCCTGCTCGGGCGTGTAGCCGTTGCTCGTCGCCATCTTCTTGCCGATGGCCACGAAGGCGTCGTGGTCGTCCTGCGTCAGCCCGGGCGCGGTGTCGTCCGTGGTGTACCCGTACGGCCAGAGCACCAGCTCGCTGTAGGTGTGGAAGTCGATGGCCGCCTTGATCTGCTGCTTGCCGCCGACGACCCGGCCGCGCACGAAGTCCGCGACGACCTTCACCTCGGGCGAGGACTCGGCGCGGGTGCCACGGTAGGTATCCGAACTCGGACTTCCTGAAGAGCCGCCGCAGCAGCCCCACTTGTAGTCCCAGTTGCGGTTCTCGTCGGTTCCGACGGCCGACGAGCCCGAGTTGGGCTGCCGGTTCTTGCGCCAGCTGCGGTAGGAGCCGGTGGCGATGTCGTACTCGCCGCCGTCCGGGTTGAGATCCGGGATGATCCAGATCTCCCGGCCGTTGACGGCGTTCGTGATCCGGGAGTCGCCGCCGTAGTCCTCACCGAACTCGCGCAGCAGATACAGGGCCATTTCGACGGTCAGGTGCTCGCGCGCGTGCTGGTGGTGGGTGAACAGCACCTCCGGCTCGGCCTCGTCCGTGCCCACATTGTCGCTGATCTTGACGGCGACGATGTCCCGGCCTTCGTGGGACTTGCCGATCACCTTCTTGCTCATGATGGTGGAGTACTTGGCGACCCGGTCGTCGATCTCCTTGGTCGCCTCGGCGTAGTTGTGATAGCCGGAGTCCCCGGGCGGGAAGTCCTTCGGCTTGACGGCCTGGCCGCTCAAACGGGCCGGGGGAGCGGCCAGGGCGTGCAGCTTGTGACCGATCTGCCGCAGTTGTTTCGCCTGCGCATCGGTGGCGGTGACCACGACCGAGTGATCGTGGGCCTCGTCGATGGAGACGCCGGTCGCGGCAATTGCCGTACGATGCGCCACGGTTGAGGGGCCGTGGATCTCGTACTGCTTCGACTGCTCTTCCGCGACCTTGGCGGGGGTGGGGGCGGGGTTCTCGGCCTTGGCCGTGAGGGGCGCTGCCAGGGCGAGCGCCAGTAGGGCGGCGAGGGCAGGGGCCCGTTTGCCGCGTATTCGGAGTCGCATGAAGTCTCCTGGGGGTTCCAGTGTGGGGGTGCTCATGGCGACGCATCTGGTGCGGGTGTTCGCCCCATGGTCGAGTCATGGCATGCAACGGTCAAGAGATGTCGGTTGTCCTGGAGCGCGAAGGGCATCCAGAATGCGCATGACAAAACTGAAAACCTTCCGTACGGAGGAGACCCCCCACATGAAGAAGCCCCTCGTCGGCGCAGTCGCCGTCGCCCTTCTGTCCGTTGGCCTGGCCCCCGCCACAGCGGTGGCCGCACCGGAGAAGGCGGTCAAGAAGGCGATCGACTTCGCCGGTACGGTCGCTCTCAGCAACTGCTCCGGATCGGTGGTGCGGACGCCCGACTCCAAGGACTCCGACCCCGCCCTCGTCATGTCCAACGGCCACTGTCTGGAGAGCGGCATGCCCGGCGCCGGCGAGGTCGTCGTCGACAAGCCGTCCAGCCGGACGTTCAGCCTGCTCAACTCGACCGGTAACAAGGTCGCCACGCTCCGCGCCACCAAGATCTCGTACGCGACGATGACCGACACGGACGTCTCGCTGTACGAACTGGACACCACCTACGCGCAGATAAAGTCCTCGTACGGCATCGGGGCCCTGGAGCTCTCGCCGGACCACCCCGTCAAGGGGACCGCGATCAAGGTCGTCTCCGGTTACTGGAAGCGCATCTACAGCTGCAACATCGACGGCTTCGCCTACCGGCTGCGCGAGGGCGAATGGACCTGGAAGGACTCGGTCCGCTACACCCCGTCCTGCAACACCATAGGGGGCACGTCCGGGTCGCCCGTCCTCGACACCGAGACCGGCAAGGTCGTCGCCGTGAACAACACCGGCAACGAAGACGGCGAGAAGTGCACGGTCAACAACCCCTGTGAGGTTGACGAGAACGGCACCGTCACGGTCCGCAAGGGCATCAACTACGCCCAGCAGACCTACGGGCTCACCAAGTGCGTCGGCATCGGGAACAAGATCGACCTTGAGCGCCCGGGGTGCACCCTGCCCAAGCCCAAGTCGTAGGCGATAGTCGCGTCACGCGTGGCGCGGCCGGCTGCGCGCCGGGGGCGGCACATCGGCCGTGCCACGCGGTGAGCACCACCACTGCACTCGCCGTATTGACCTGCAATTCATCCGAATGTGTTGGGTGAATTCAGCTTTTCGGCGCACTCGTCCGACAATGGCGGGGCTCTGGCCGGTCCGCGATCACCGGTCCGGACTCAATCTGCCCTTCTTGCCAGCGTTGGAGAAGCCGTTGCTCGGTCACATCATGCCCGCCTCGATGAAGCCGGACGTCCGGAGCTACGCGGTTCCGTCGCTCGGGTACGCGCTGTTCGCCACCCGCTGGCTTCAGGCACCTCTGTACTTCGGTCTGGTGGCCGCGCAAGGTGTGTACGTCTTCAAGTTCTTCAACGAGCTGGTGCACCTCGTCCATGAGGTCATCAGCGGCCACGCCAACGAGACCGACGTCATGCTCGCGGTCCTCAAACTCGTCGACGTGGTGATGATCGCCAACCTCCTGATCATGGTGATCGTCGGCGGATACGAGACCTTCGTCTCGCGCATCGGCCTGCAGGGGCACCGGGACCAGCCCGAATGGCTGTCGCACGTCAACTCCAACGTACTGAAGGTCAAGCTCGCCACCGCGATCGTGGGCATCTCCTCGGTCCATCTGCTGCAGATGTTCGTCGACGTCGATCACACCTCCCAGCACTCCCTGATGTGGGGAACCGTGATCCATATGGCGTTCATCGCCTCCGCGGCGATCCTCGCGTATATGTCGGGCCCCATGGAGGCGCGCGGTCACCAGGCGCACGGAAGCCCGGGACACCCCGCTGCGCATGCGTACGAGCCCGAGATCACCGCGCAGCCGTCCGCTCCCCAGGACAGCTCCGCGCAGTCGCCGGCCGGATGCCGCTGAACTCCAAGGCCGCGCCCACTCTTGTGCGGCGCCCTGCTGGGCAGTATCAATCCGCAGATCACTCCCCATCGTCACGGGGAACTTCAGGAAGACGAGTGCGGAGGCAGCCCATGGCGAAGACCAGTGAGACCGGCACCGGCGAGCTGACCACCGAGGCGCCCCGGAAATCGAGTTGGCGCTACATCGGGCCCGGCATCGTCGTGGCGGCGACCGGTGTGGGTGCCGGCGATCTCGTCGCGACGCTGATCGCGGGTAGCTCGTTCGGCTACACGCTGCTGTGGGCGGCGGTCATCGGATGCCTCGTGAAGATCTCCCTCGCCGAGGCGGCGGGCCGCTGGCATCTGGCCACCGGGCGTACGCTCTTCGACGGCTGGCGCAGCCTGGGCCCCTGGACCACGGTCTACTTCGCGGTCTACGTGGTGGTGTGGGGCTTCGTCTACGGGGCGACGGCCATGTCGTCCAGCGCGCTGCCGCTCGTGGCGCTCTTTCCGGACTTCCTCGGGCTCAAGACCTGGGCGGTCATCACGGGTCTGATCGGGCTGGTCTTCGTACTGGTTCAACCAGTACGCCGTCTTCGAGAAGGTCATGACGGTCCTGGTCGGCGTGATGTTCGTGGTGGTCGTGTACGTGGCCGTGCGGGTCGGGCCGGACGTCGGGGGCGCGATCGCGGGACTGGTGCCCGTGCTGCCGGACGGGTCGCTGCTGTACACCCTCGGCCTCATCGGCGGCGTCGGCGGGACGATCACCATGGCCGCGTACGGCTACTGGGTCAACGCCAAGGGCTGGACGAACAGCGGCTGGATGAAGGTCATGCGGCTCGACAACCGGGTCGCGTACATCACCACCGGCATCTTCGTCGTCGCGATGCTGATCGTCGGCGCCGAGCTGCTGCACGCCTCGCAGATCGCATTGACCAAGGGCGACAAGGGGCTGCTCGACCTCTCGGAGGTTCTGGAGAGCCGGTTCGACACGGGCACGGCCACGCTCTTCCTGATCGGCTTCTTCGCCACCTCCTTCACCTCGCTGATCGGTGTGTGGCACGGAGTGAGTCTGCTGTTCGCGGACTTCGTGGAGCAGTACCGCATGCGTCGTGCGGGAGCGGACGGGGCGGCGTCCACGGTCGAGGAGGTCGCAGCCGGCCAGGCCGAGAAGTCGCTGCCCTTCCGGGCGTATCTGCTGTGGCTGACCTTCCCGCCGATCAGCCTGCTCTTCCTGGACCAGCCCTTCGCACTCGTGGTCGTCTACGGCGTGCTCGGGGCCTTCTTCATGCCCTTCCTCGCGCTCACCCTCATCTGGCTGCTCAACTCGAGCCGCACGCCGCAGGAGTGGCGCAACGGCGTCGTCAGCAATGTGTTGCTGGCGGCGGCCGGGCTGCTCTTCATCGTGCTGTGCGTGCAGCAGGTGCGCGAACTTCCCTGGTAACCGAGCACATACAGGGGCGGGCCGGTACGCGTTGGCGTACCGGCCCACCCCGTTCCCTCATGCGGTGCCGGACGTTACGGCAGACCGTGGACGTGCGGGCCGACCGCCTTCGACCAGGCGTTGCCGTTCTTCGCGTCCCAGTTCGTGGACCAGGTCATGGCGCCACGGATGCCGGGGTACTTCTGCTTCGGCTTGAAGCTGCCGCAGCTGGTGCCCTTGGCGAGGCAGTCGAGGGCCGCGTTGACGACGCTGGGCTCGACATAGCCGGAGCCTGCGCCGCTGGTGGAGGCGGGGGTGCCGATGCCGACCTGCGACGGGTCGAGGCCGCCTTCGATTTGAATGCAGGCGAGGGCGGTGAGGAAGTCGACCGTGCCCTGCGAGTAGACCTTGCCGTCGCAGCCGTTCATCGAACCGCTGTTGTAGTACTGCATGTTGACGACCGTCAGGAAGTCCTTGATGGCCAGGGCCGTCTTGAAGTACTCGCGGTCCTTCGACTGCATGTCGATGGTCTGCGGGGCCATCGTCACCACGACGTTGGGCTTCTTGGCGTGGATGTCCTTCAGCGCCTGCGTCATGTACGTGGAGTTGAGGCCGTTCTCCAGGTCGATGTCGACACCGTCGAAGCCGTACTTGTTCATCAGCATGACGATGGAGTCGGCGAAGTTCTTGGCGGACGCGCCGTCGCTCACCGACACCGAGCCCTTCTCGCCGCCGACCGAGATGATGACCGACTTGCCCGCGGACTGCTTGGCCTTGATGTCGTTCTTGAACTCGCCCTCCGACTGGTATCCGACCGCCGGGTCGAGCTTGAAGTCGACCTCTCCGGGCTTGCCCGTGGCGTCGGCGAAGGCGACCGCGATGATGTCGTACTCGTCCTGGACATCCTTGATCTTCTGCACGGTGGCGCCGTTGTTGAAGTTCTGCCAGTAGCCCGTGACCGCGTGCTTGGGGACGGCGTTGGGGGCGGGCTTCTCAGCGGCCTTCTCTTCCGAGGCGTTGGCGCTGCCGAGGCCGATGAGTCCGGCGGCGAGCCCGGCGATCGCGAGCCCGCCGATCATGGCCCGCGACTTTCGGGACATGCGGTGTCGTGGACGTTCCACGAGGTCCTCCGGTAGTGGGGGGAGTGGGACTGTTTCGTGTGAACGCTGGGCCCGGCGTTGTTGCCGTACAACGTGGTTCAGACCAATGCTCTTGTCAACCCCCGTCGAGAATCTCGGATGCCCGCACGGAACGCGGCAGCGCCGCCGCGGGAGCGGCGGCGCTGCGTCGGCGGTGCGGTTTACGGAAGGGCGTGCACGTGCGGGCCGACCTTGTTCGACCAGGCGTTGCCGTTCAGCGCGTCCCAGTTCGTCGACCAGGTCATCGCGCCCCGGATGCCCGGGTAGGTCTTGCTCGGCTTGAACGAGCCGCAGTTGGTGCCGCGGGCCAGACAGTCCAGAGCGTTGGTGACCACGGACGGGTCCACGTAGCCGCTGCCCGCGCCACGGGTCGAGGCAGGCGTGCCGAGGCCCACCTGGCCGGGGGCCAGACCGCCTTCGAGCTGGATGCAGGCGAGGGCGGTGAGGAAGTCCACCGAGCCCTGGCTGTAGACCTTGCTGTCGCAGCCCAGCATGGAGCCGCTGTTGTAGTACTGCATGTTGACGACAGTCAGGATGTCCTTGATGTTGAGCGCCGTCTTGAAGTACTCGTTCGACGTCGACTGCATGTCGATCGTCTGCGGTGCCATCGTGATGACCAGCTTCGAACCGGCCTTCTGCGAGAGCGAGCGGAGGGCCTGGGTCATGTAGGTGGAGTTGAGGCCGTTCTCCAGGTCGATGTCGACGCCGTCGAAGCCGTACTCCTGCATCACCGCGTACACGCTGTTCGCGAAGTTGGTGGCCGAGGCGGAGTCGTTGACGGAGACGGTGCCCTTCTCGCCGCCGACCGAGATGATGACCGACTTGCCCGCGGCCTGCTTGGCCTTGATGTCGGCCTTGAACTGGTCGACGGTGTAGCCGCCGAGCCCAGCCGAGTCGAGGTTGAAGGTCACCGCGCCGGGCGTCCCGGTCGCGTCGGCGAAGGCGACGGCGATGATGTCGTACTGGTTCTGTACGTCGCTGATCTTCTGGATCGTCGCGCCGTTGTTGAAGTTCTGCCAGTAGCCGGTCACGGCGTGCTTGGGCACGGTGCCCCCGCCGGTGTCCCCCGAGGGCTTCGTCGTGCCGGTCACGGCCCCGGACTTGGCCGACTCGCCGGCCCCGTTGGTGGCCGAGACCTGGAACTGGTACGAGGTGGAGGGCGAGAGCCCGCTCACGGTCGCGGACGTACCGCTGACCGCCTGGACCTTGGTGCCGTCGCGGTAGACGTTGTAGCCGGTCGCGCCGGAGACGGTGTTCCAGGCGAGGGAGACGGAGTCCGAGGTCGTGGACGGGACCGTCAGTCCGCCGGGCGTGCCCGGCACCTGCTCACCCGGGTCGCCGGGGTCGCTGCCGCCCGGCCCCATGAGGTTGACGTCATCCACGTGGTACGCGGGCTGGGCGTACCACCCGTGGGTGTAGATCGTCACGGAGGTGGTGTTCGCCCCGGTCTTGAAGCTGGTCCGCAGCTCCTGCCAGGAGGTGGCGGACGGCGTCCAGGTGGACACGTCCGTCGTCCCGGTGCCGCTCGCGCCGAGATACACGTACGAGCCCTGCACCCAGGCGCTCAGCGTGTAGTCGGAGTTCGGCTGGACGGTGACGGTCTGCGAACACTTGGCGTGGTCGGAGCCGGTCGGCGTCGCCTTGAGCGCAGCCGAGCCGCTGCGGACGGGGCTGCTGACCGTCGTACCGCTCTCTCCCGAGCAGGTCCAACTGCTCAGCCCGGACTCGAAGCCGGGGTTCTTGGCGATGTTCACGTCGGCTGCCTGTGCGGAGCCGCCGGTGACGGCGATTCCGCCGACGGCCAGGGCGGCCGTGGCCGCTGCGGCGAGGGCCATGGTGGCCCTGCGTCTCCATCTCTTGTGCGTTTCTCGAGCCACAACTGTCTCCAAAATGAGCGGGGGTGGGAGGTTCGGGGAGCTTGCGTGACGGTGACCACACGTGTGGCGATACAAACTGGTCCAGACCAATAGGGTTGTCAAGACCTGTGGTACCCCGCGGGGGAGTAGTGGGAGCCGGCCTGCTCGGGACCGGTGTGGGCGACGGTGCGCCGGGGTAGATCTGGCCCCGGACCGGGGGGCGGAGATCAACTCAAACCTCTGTGAAGATACTGGAAATTCAACGCGAAACGATCAACGAATCCGGGGTGTTCTGGCCGCGCTTGTCTGGTTTCGGCCGGGCGGAGACAGGGTGGGGACGGTCGCTGACTTCAGGCGAGTGTTCTCTGTCGCCTAAGGCGCAGATAAGCTGCTGAGCGACAGAGAGCGAGCAGAGCGTTACTGCAGGAGAGATCGGTGATCACCGGGTCCGCCCCGGAGGTGCAGTGAAACGGGGAACGTCACATGTCCACCGTGTTAGCAGTCACTAGTCGGGATCTGGTGCTTCCGCCGCGCGACCCGTACACGCCCACCGCGGTCGTGGTCCACCCGCCGGACAAGCAGACGCTCGATGCCGCCCTGGTCGACATGAACCTGCTTCTCGAGCAGCACGGCTACGTCATCGTGCTGTACCCGTCGACGATCCCGACGCCGTTCGCCCGCCGTCTGCACACCATACGGTCCGTGCTGGAGAGCGACCGGATCGCGCTCCTCGAGCTGGACTTACCGCCGCTCGCCGTAGCCGTACTCGCCCGGCAACTGCGCCAGCTCTCGCTCAGTGACCTCAGCCCCGGCGTCCTGGGCTCCGCGACGCGGCTGCTGCCGTACTACCTTCACGCGGGGGCGTTGCTCAACTCCGTCGCCAAGCTCGACCGGGTCGCCGTCAGTCTGAAATCCCACGTCAAGTCCTGGATTCCGGGCGCCCAGTTCGGCGTGCTGGCGAGCCCGGCCCCGCAGCTGATCACGATGGGCGCGGACGAGGTCCTCAAGGGCCCGGGCTTCGCCACCCACCTCACGCTGGCGAACGGCCAGCTGCAGTCCGACTGGGTCACCGGCTCGCTCGCACGGCAGTGGAGCGTCCAGGGAGTCGAGGAAGTCCCGCTGCCGTCCGAGTCGTCGCGCTGGTGGGGCACCTCGAAGCTGATCGAGTTCGCCGCCGCGATTCCCGACCCGATGGTGCTGTACCAACTGGTCACCTCGGTACGACGCGAGAGCTGCCACTGGTGCGGGCTGGAGTTCCTGGGGGCCCAATGCGCCTTCTGCTCGGCCCCGTTGGCGCAGCCCGAGAACCACGGCGGATCCGGTGGTGTCCTGAATCAGCAAGAGGCGCCCGTCTCCGGTCCGTCACGGTGACGCCCGTGCGAGCACCCCTGCAGGACGGTTCTGTGCCGTCGTCCCCGCTCCGCGTGAACCAAGCCGCTCCACCTCAACTGTCAGCAAGGACCACGTCCCTGAACGAGGAATGTCCCTGATGAACTCACGCCAGCGCCGCGGCGTCATCCTTCTGCTTCTGTCGGTCCTGTGCGCCTTCGGCGTTTTCGCCGGTGTGCTGTCGGTGATCAGCGACGTGAATTCGAAGGTCGGCCCCGAGACCACGGCCTACCGCCTCAAGGAGGACGTGCCGCCGTACCAGGCGCTGGATGCCGGGCAGTTCGAGAAGATATCCATGCCGAAGCGCTGGCTCTCGGCGACCGCGGTGACGGACCTCGACGAGGTGGCCGGAAAGATCGCCGTGACCTCGCTGCGCAAGGGCTCGCTGCTGCAGAGCGACATGATCGTCAAGCGCCCCGAACTCAAGCCGGGTCAGCAGGAGATCGCCATCATGATCGACGCCGCGACCGGCGTCGCGGGCAAGATCACCCCCGGGTCCACCGTCAACATCTACGCCACCTTCGACGGCCAGGAGCAGGGCGACCCCGCCGTGTCGAAGCTCATCGTGGCGAACGCCAACGTCATCGACGTCGGTCGGCTGACCGCCCTGGAGCCCTCGGACGAGGACAAGGACCGGCTCTCCGAGGCCGTGCCGATCACCTTCGCGCTGAACACCCTCGACGCGCAGCGCGTCGCGTATGCGGAGTCTTTCGCCTCCCACGTGCGTCTCGCTCTCGTCGCGCCGGGCAGCGACACCACGCTCCGCCCGGGCGAACGCACCTACTCCCTCGCCAGGGACAAGTGAGGTTGGGATGACCACCAGAATCCTCCCGGCTGTCGGTGATCCCGATGCCGCCCGCTCCATCACCACGCTGCTCAGCCAGCTTCCCGACGCGGAGCCGGCCGCGCCGGTGGCCGACTCGACGGCACTCATCGACACGCTGGCGCAGCAGGCCAACGAGTCGATCGACGAGCTGCCCGAGGTCGTGCTGGTCCACGAGCGGATCGGGCCGGTCCCAGCCCTTGAGCTGATCCGGGAGGTGGCTCTCCGCTTTCCGGCGGTCGGGGTCGTACTGGTCACTGCGGATGCCGGCCCCGGGCTGTTCTCGGCTGCCATGGACTCGGGTGCGCGCGGTCTGATCGCGTTCCCGCTCAGCTACGAGGACCTGGAGACCCGGGTCCAGGCCGCGGCGGCCTGGTCGGTCGGCGTCCGCCGCCATCTCGGCGTGGGCGCGGACGTCTTCTCCGGTCCCGGCGGCACCGTCGTCACCGTCACCGGAGGGAAGGGCGGTGTCGGCACCACGCTCGCCTCGGTCCAGCTGGCACTCGCCGCCCGGGCCTCGGGCCAGAACGTCGCGCTCGTCGACATGGACCTCCAGGCCGGCGACATCGCGTCCTACCTGGACGTCCAGTTCCGGCGCTCGATCGTCGACCTCGCGGACATCCAGGATGTTTCACCGCGTGTTCTGCAGGACGTGATCTTCCCTCACCCCACCGGCATGGGGCTGCTGCTCGCGCCGGCTGAGGGCGAACGCGGCGAGCAGGTCAGCGACCGGACCGCGCGGCAGATCGTCAGTGCACTGCGGCAGCGCTACCAGGTCGTCGTCATCGACTGCGGTGCCCAGCTGACCGCGGCCAACGCCACAGCCATCGAGATGGCGGACCTGGCGCTGCTGGTGACGACGCCCGATGTGATCGCGGTTCGAGGTGCGAAGCGCACCGTGAGGTTGTGGGACCGGCTGCAGATCCGTAAGGCGGAGGAGACCGTCACGGTCGTCAACCGCAACACCCGCAATACGGAGATCCAGCCGCCGCTGATCGAGCGGATCACCGGCACCCGGGTGGCACGCGTCACCGTTCCCTCGAACTTCAAGGAACTGCAGGGCGTGCTGGACGCCGGACGTATGCAGGATCTGGACAGCAAGAGCACGGTCAAGCAGGCGCTGTGGGGACTGGCCGGGGAGCTCGGCCTCGTGAAGGGCGCCGTGAACGAGGGCAAGGGCGGCAAGCTCTCCGGCGACCGCGGCTCGATCGTCTTCGCGCGCAGGAACCGGGGCGCTGGCGGGGACAAGGCGAGGGACGACAACAGGGGGACGGGGCAATGAGAGCCCAACCGCTCGGGGGAGACCGGGGGCAGGTGGCGGTCGAGTTCGTCGGCATGCTGCCGGTCATCCTCGCCACGGTCATCATGGTCTGGCAGGCCGTGCTTCTCGGCTACACCTACACCCTCGCGGGAAACGCCGCCGACCAGGCGGCCCACGAGGCGGCCAAGGTGCCCTACTGGCAGCGGGCGTCCGAGTGCGAGCAGGCGGCGCGCCACGGCCTCGCGGACCCGGACTGGCAGAACAGCGGTTTCACGGCCGGCTGCGACACGGCGAACGGCCTGGTCACAGCAACCGTGGACGTCCCCGTCCCGGTGCTCTTCCCCGGTTTCGTCAATTTCCCATTCTCAGTGACCGGCGATGCCGGTTCGCCAGTGGAGGACTGATCCCATGGTCGGGGGTGTAGCGCACGGCGGGCGCAGTCGGTTCCGGTGTGGGTCGGATCGGGGCCAGACGGCCGTCGAGTTCATTGGGTTCCTTCCGTTTCTGATCCTGATCGGGATGGTGGTGATCCAGCTCGGCATCGCCGCGTACGCCATCCAGCAGTCCGGGACGGCGGCGCGCACAGCGGCTCGTATCGCATCCCATGACCACGCCGGTGACGGGGCGGCAGCCGGAAAGGCGGCGATCAGCGACTGGCTCGCCGGTGGCACGGACATCACCATCGGCGTCGGCGACCACTACGACGAGGTGAAGGCCACCGCCGAGGTCAGGGTCCCGTCGATCATTCCGGGTCTCGACTTCGACCCGGTGCAACGTTCGTCGATCATGCCGCGCGACTGAACCACGAACGGTCGCGACCGAACCACCCGGCACCATCAAGGAGTTATGGACATGAGCCTTCTGGAGCGCAGAGGCGTCCCCGAAGAGAACGGCGGGAACCGTGAAGACGGCCACCTCGTCGCCACCTATCGGGCGAAGCTGCTTCAGGAGATCGACCTCGCGGAGATGTCCGCGCTCGCCGCGGCAGAGCGCCGGGCCCGCCTGGAACGGGTCCTGGGACACATCATCAGCCGCGAGGGTCCCGTACTCTCCACGGTCGAGCGCGCCCAGCTGATCCGGCGCGTCGTTGACGAGGCACTCGGCCTGGGCATCCTCGAACCGCTGCTGGAGGACGCGTCCGTCTCCGAAATCATGGTGAACGGACCGGACCAGATCTTCGTCGAGCGCGGTGGCCGGGTGGAGCGCCTCGCGCTGCGATTCGCCTCCAACGAGCAGCTCATGCAGACCATCGAACGCATCGTCTCGACCGTCAACCGCCGGGTGGACGAGGCGAATCCGATGGTCGATGCCCGGCTCCCCAGCGGTGAGCGGGTCAACGTGATCATCCCTCCGCTGTCGCTCACCGGCGCGATCCTCACCATCCGGCGCTTCCCCCGCGCCTTCACCCTCCGCGAGATGATCGACCTCGGTTCGCTCGACGAGCAGATGCTCGTCCTGCTCTCCGGACTCGTCCAGGCCAAGATGAACATCGTCGTCTCGGGAGCCACCGGCACCGGGAAGACCACCCTGCTCAATGCCTTGTCCGGCCTGATCCCCGAGGGCGAGCGGATCATCACCATCGAGGACTCGGCCGAGCTCCAGCTTCAGCAGTCCCACGTCATCCGCTTGGAGAGCCGTCCCCCGAACGTCGAGGGCAAGGGCCAGATCACCATCCGCGAACTGGTCCGCAACTCGCTGCGGATGCGGCCCGACCGGATCATCGTCGGTGAGGTCCGTGGCGGCGAGACACTCGACATGCTCCAGGCCATGTCCACCGGTCACGACGGCTCGTTGGCCACCGTCCACGCCAACAGTGCCGAGGACGCACTGATGCGTCTGCAGACCCTCGCTTCCATGTCCGAGGTGGAAGTCCCCTTCGAAGCGCTGCAGGACCAGATCAGCACCGCGGTGAACGTCATCGTCCAGCTCACCCGGCACGCCGACGGATCCCGAAGGATCACCGAGATCGCGATTCTCGACTCACCCGACCGTGACGCCTTCAAGATCGTTTCAGTCTGCCGCTTCCTCGCCCAGCCCATGGCGGACGACGGCAAGGTCCACGGCCACTTCGAGTACTACCCGATCCCCCGCCGCATCGCCGACCGCATGTATATGGCGAGCCAGCCCATTCCGCCTGCCTTCGGCGTCGCCACGTCCGATGAACAGCTCACCACCCGAGAAGCCAAGTAGCTCGTAGGGAGCCAGACATGGAGAATCTCGCTCCGCTGACCTTGGGCGTCACGCTGCTCTGCTGCGTACTCGGCGTCGCGGGCATTCATGTGTATGCGTCGGGCAAGGCCCAGCGTGAAGCCCTCGTTCACCGGCTGTCGTCGACCCAGCAGATACCCACGGTCGGCCGCCAACGCCGATTCCGCGGTGTGGACCGCAGGCTGAAGAGCACCGGACTCGGGAAGAAGATCGAAATCAGGCTCGCGGCCACCGGCCTCGATCTCACCCTCGGCGAGTTCTTCGTCTACATGGTCGCCACCATCGCGGGGTTCTGGCTGATCGCCAGCTGGCTGCTGGCCTCGTTCTTCGGACCGATCGCCGCGCTGATCGCCCTGTGGTCGGCCTTCGCATTCCTCAACTGGCAGCGGCAGAAGCGGATCGAGAAATTCATCAATCAGCTTCCCGACCTCTCCCGCCTGCTCGCCAACGCCACTCAGGCCGGCCTCGCCCTCCGTATGGCCCTCACCATGGCAGCCGAGGAGCTCGAAGAGCCGGCGGGCGAGGAACTGGCCAAGGTCGCCAACGCTGTCGCCGTCGGGCACAGCCTGGAGGACGCCCTCAACGAACTGGCCGAACGCCTGCCCTCGCGTGAGCTGGTCGTCCTCGTCACCACCCTCATCCTCGCCAACCGCTCCGGCGGCAAGATCGTCAGCTCGCTGCGCAACCTCACCGAGACCCTGGAGGAGCGCAAGGAGACCCGGCGCGAGGTCCGCACCCAGCTGTCCCAGGTGACCATGACCGCCTACATCGTTCCGGCCATGGGCCTCGGCTGCCTGTTGTTCATCGACAACCTGTACACCGGGGCGCTCGACAAGGTCACCAGTTCCACGGTGGGACAGCTGGCCATCCTCTTGTCCCTGGGCCTCTACACCCTCGGGTTCTTCCTCGTCCGCCGTCTGGCCAAGATCGAAGTCTGAGAGAGAGCGCACTCATGGGACTGCTACTCGCACTCGTCGCCGGTCTGAGCGTCGCGGGCGCCTTCTACGGCACCAGGCTCTACCGCGCCGACGCCAAGCTCCCCGGCGACCTCGCCGTCGCCCTCGAGGTCGGCTCCACACGTACCAACGCCGTCGGCTCCGGCATCGACCGCCTGGGCATGCGCTACGCACCGGCGGTGCTGCGCATGATGGGACCCAAACAGGTCGACAAGCTCCGCCGGAAAATCGACATGGCGGGCAACCCCGGCGGTCTCACCGTCGACCGTTACGCCGCGCGCCGCGCCGTCTACGGGTTCATCGGCGGCCTGGGCGCGCTCGCCATGCTGACGAACGGCCAACCTTTCTTCGCCCTCCTCATGATCGCTTTCGGCATCTGGTGGGTCGACGTCGGCATCTGGTCGGCGATGCGGGAACGCAAAGCGGCCATCGAGCGCACCCTCCCCGACTTCCTCGACGTGCTCGCCGTCGTCGTCTCGGCCGGCCTCGGCTTCCGTCAGGCGCTCGACCGGGTCTCCGAGAAGTACCGGGGCCCCTGGGCGGACGAACTCAAGATCACTCTGCGCCAGATGGACATGGGCGTCAGCAGGCGCGATGCCTTCGAGCAGCTCCGCAAGCGCAACGACTCCGAGCAGGTCGCTCAGTTCGTCACCGCCCTTCAGCAGGGCGAAGAGCTGGGTGCTCCGATTGTGGACACGCTGATCGCCATCGCCAACGACATGCGGCGCACCGACGCCCAGAACGCCCGCCGCAAGGCAGCCAAGGCCGTTCCGCAGGCCACCGGCATCGTCACCATGGTCATGGTTCCCGCCACGATCCTGCTGATCGGTGTCGGCATGTTCTTGGGCTCCGGCATGAGTCTCGGCTGACCTTCCGCAGCTGCCGACAGCGCAGCTCCCAGCCCATCCGCCGCCCATCCGCCCGCCATCCGCCGCCCGACTGCGAGAGAGGACTGATCATGGCGATGCACTCCGTGTTCACCGGCCCATCGGCAGTGATCGCCATGGGCGGCAACCTGGTGGGAGGCGGGGGTGCGGCTGCTCCCGCCGCCGAACCCGCACTCCGGATTCAACTGAGCGCGCTCCAGGCCATGTGCCGGCAGGTCTTCGGTTTCAGACTGGCCATGATCGGCCTGGCCACCCCGTTCGCCCTCAGCGGTACGGCGGACGGGTGGCCCACGCTGTTCGTCGGTTCAGCGATCCTGTTCACCTTCATGGGCTCGTACCTGCTCTTCCGTGACTGGGAGCGTTTCGGGCCACTCCTCCTCAAGCATCCTGCGCTCCTCGGCATCGACGCCTTCTTCGGGGCGCTGCTGCTGGTCGCGGCCACTCCGGCGAGCCCACTGAGCTACGTCACCATCTGCACCCCCCTCCTCGCCGGGCTGGTCTACGGATGGCGGGGCGCGGGGTTCTTCACGGCGCTCACCGTCCTGGTCATTTATCTGGTCTACGCGGGCAACAGCGAACTCGACGCTTCCCTCGTCGACTCCACCCTGCTCCCCGGCGTCTGCATCGTCGTCGGAGCGGTGGGCGTGACGCTGCGCGGACTGATGCTCCGCTTCGGCACGGCGACCCAGGCCCTCAGCGACACCCGGGCCCGGCTCGCCGTCACCGAAGCGGTCGAGGACGAACGCTCGCGTCTCGCCCGCGAGATGCACGACTCGGTGGCCAAGACCCTCCACGGCGTGGCGATGGCCGCCGACGGCCTCGCCAAGTCCGCGGACCGCATGGACCCACTGACCATCAAACACCAGGCCGGACTCGTGGCCCGTTCCGCCCGGCGGGCCGCAGCGGAGTCCCGGGAGCTGCTGTCCGACCTGCGACGGCAGCGGGACCTCGCCTCCACCGGCGTGGACGTCACCGACGAACTCTCCGCCCGTACCGCCGACTTCGCCCGCCGCACTGACATGAGAGCCACGTTTCGTCAACTCGGCGACGTGCCCGTGCCCTCCGTCCCGCACGTGGTCGCCCGCCATCTGCTCACCATTGCCTCCGAGGCGATGGAGAACGCCCACCGGCACGCCCACCCCAGCTATGTCGACGTTTCCGCCGGAGTGGTCGACGGCGCTCTGTGCATCAGCGTCTACGACGACGGACGCGGCCTGCCTCCGGGCACCTCGCTCGAGGAGCTCAAGCGGGCCGGGCACTTCGGCCTCGTCGGCATGGTCGAGCGCGCCGCCGGCATCGGGGCTCGCATACGCATCGGCAAGGGCCGGGCACCGAGGGGCACCGAAGTGCGCCTGGACCTGCCCATCGCCGCCCTGCTCCCCGCCGACCCGTCCAGGGCTCCGGGCATACCAGTGAATTGATGAATTGATCCGTTCCCAACTCGAAACGAGAGGAGGCCGCTCACTATGCCGGACGAGACTTCGTACAGCTCGGGTCAGCAGAGCCTGCCCTACAGCTCGGGTCAGCAGAGCCTGCCGTCACCGCACGCGTCACAACACACGTCGGCGCCGCACGCCGTCCCGCTGCGCTCGGAGCACACACCTGCGCAAGTCCCCGTTCCCCAGCCATTACCGCCGGCGGCGGCATTCCCCGACCCCGTTCCGCCCTCCACTGCTCCGCTCCGGGTGGTCATCGCCGATGACAACCCGGTCGTACGGGCCGGACTGACGGTCCTGCTGGACGGCCGCGATGACATTCAGGTTGTCGCCGAAGCCGCCGACGGACGCCAGGCGGTCCAGGCCGCTCAGCAACACCGACCGGACGTGGTGCTGCTGGATGTCCGCATGCCCGGCGTCGACGGCATCTCGGCTCTGCCGTATCTCGTTCCGGTCGCGCCGGTGATGATGCTGACGTACAGCCGCGAAAGCGAGATCGTGCACGAGGCCCTGCGTCTCGGTGCGGGCGGTTACCTGGTGCACGGTGAGTTCACCGCGGACCAACTCGTCAGCGCCGTCAGGGACATCAAGGAGGGACGGGCCCACCTCACCACCACTGCGGCCAACGCCCTGCTGGCGCACATGCGCGGCGGCCCTGGGCCCACGGGAGCGCAGCCGCTGCAGCCGCTGCCCGAGGGGCTCGGCTACGGCACCGGTATCCCGTCTGCTGGTGGGCATCACGTACCGACTCATCCGAGCGAGGTACCCGCAAATCCACGCGAGCCCGGTGCGATTGCACACGGCATACCGCCGCAACCTTCGCAGTCCTGGGGTGTCGACACCGGCATTCATGGGGAGTCGGGTGCCTCGAGTTCATTGCATCCACAACAAGATACTTCGCATCTGCAACCGGATATGGCACAGTCGTCGTCTGTAGGGCAGAGGGGAGGCTCAGCGCCACGGACGCAACAGGGCAGTAGCAGAGACGAGTTCGGGTTGAGTTCGAGGGAGGAGGAGGTGATGGAGCTGATCTCGTCGGGTATGAGCAATCAGCAAATCGCCGCCGCCTGCTTCATCAGCGAAAAGACCGTCAAGAACCACATCAACCGGATCTTCGCCAAGCTGCACAGCGGCAGCCGCAGCGAGGCCATCGCGGTCTGGCTCGGCACGGTGCGCGGCACCGGGCACAATGGCGGAGGGACGGGAAGGGGGACGGCCGGTCATGGCTGAGCGGGGGACAGAGAACGCGGACCGCCGGGCCCATGTCGAGACCTTGGGGGCCCAACCTTCCCTTTGGGTCCGGGATTGGGCCCTGAATTGGGCCCTGGGGCCCTCTTCCGGGACTGCTGCCCGGGCGTACGTTTCTCGTGTCGAAAGCGGCCCCGGCCGGGAGGAAGCCGGAACCGCGGACAACACGACACAGACTTACGCGTCGGCCGGCGGGCGGTCGGCCGGACTTGGAGGGGAACACCATGAGCAACATCGTGCTGAAGACCGCCGTCAACACCAAGGTTCGCGTGAACGGCTGGGCGAACACCACTGTCGAGCGGATGACCCGCAAGGGCGACCAGGGCCAGACCGCGGTCGAGTACATCGGCATGCTGGTGGCGGTCATCGCGATCATCGCCGTGGTTGCCAGCATGACGGACATCGGCGACACCATTGGCCAGAAGATCATGGAAGTTGTCGGCACCGCTGGCCAGAAGGGCTGAGCATCGCGCTGAGGCGAACGCAACGCGAGGCAGGGCAGGCTTTCCCCATCTACATCACGGTGGTGGCGAGCCTGCTCTTCCTCGCGTTTGCCTATTTCGCGGTCGGTCAGGCCGCAGCCACCCGCAACGGCGCTCAAGGGGCCGCCGATGCAGCCGCGCTCGCAGCCGCCCAGGATGCGCGTGACCAGCTGACGAAGGGCCTCCTCGGTTCGCTTCTGGACCCTGACAGCTGGGAGGACTTGGTCAACGGCGAGCAGTTCGGCACCACCCAGGCCTGTGACGAGGCCCAGCGGTTCGCGGAGAAGAACAATGCGGGCTGGAAGGTGCCGGAGGGGCATTGCGAGAGGCTTCTCGACGGCCGAGAGGGCTTCAACGTCAAGGTGAAGACCCGGAATACCGTGGGCGATTCCGTCATCCCAGGCACGGAGGACAAGCGTCTGACAGCAGAGGCCACGGCGGTCATCGTGCCTCGCTGCGAGCTCAAGTCTCCGCCCGGCAAGGGCGTTGGCAACTCTGACGACCCGAAGCCGGACAAGGGCGAGGACCACAAGCCGCCCTTCTTGGAGCTCGACTGTGACGACAAGGACTGGGTCATTGACCCGGAGAACGGGGATTTCCTCCCCGACGCGGCCGACCTCTTCTCCGTGCGTCTGGACGACTGACCGACACCGATCGACCGAGCGAACAACAAGCAGAGGAAAGCAGAGATGAGTAAGCGGCAGATTTCACATGCCCGCCGTGCGGCGGCAGCGGTCACCTTGGCGGTAGCCCTCACCTTTACCCTGGCAGGCTGCGGAGGCGACGGCGAGGACGAGCAGAAGTCGGGTTCCTCGTCGTCTTCGTCCAAGGAGGACGGCGCGGAAGAGGAGAGCCGTGCGCCGCAGGAGCCTGAGACGGTGATCGCCACTCTCAAGGGCCAGAAGGACATTAGCCTGGACCTCACCTCTGCCGTCCGTGACTCTGGAGGTTTTGTCACCGTCAAGGGAGTGCTCAAGAACTCCGGCGACAAAGACTTCTATGGTACTTCCTTTTGGTCCGGTCCTGATCTCGACATCAAGAAGGGAGCCGGCGGCAGCTCGCTCGGTGGGGCCACCCTTGTAGACAAGGCGGAAAAGAAGCGGTACTACATCCTGCGCGACACGGAGAACCGACCGTTGGCCACCACCGGGATTCCGGTCATCGAGGCCAAATCCGAGACGCCTGTCTACATGCAGTTCCCGGCTCCGCCGAAGAGCACCACCGAGGTCGACTTCCAGCTCCCGACCTTCGCGTCCACCACCCTCAAGCTCACGGGTGAGTGACCGCATGCCGAACAAGACATTCCCCTATGGCCGCATGGCGCTCACCGGTTCCCTCGTACTCGCGCTGGGCGCCGTCACAGCTCCATCAGCTTTTGCCGACGGTCCCAATCCGTCCCCTACTTCGGTGGCGACAACAAAGGTTGATACCAACGACCCGGATCTGCAGCTGCGGGAGGGTGCGACGCTTGCTCCTCCGAAGGTCCTCGAGATCAAGCAGGTCGTCGGAGACGAGGGCGGGGAAGAGACCCGCGAGGACAGTAACTCCGCAGTCAAGTTCAACCTTCAGGCCGAAGTCCTCTTCGGCAAGGACAGCGCGAAGCTCAGCAGCGATGCGAACTTCCGGATCAAGCAGATCGCCGAGGAGATCAAGAAGCAGGACGCGAAGAAGGTCCGCGTCTTCGGCTTCACCGACAACCTCGGTTCGTCCGCTCACGGCGACAAACTCTCCAAGCAGCGTGCCGACGCTGTCCAGAAGGTGCTGGCGAAGGATCTCGGTTCGAGCGTCACCTTCGAAATCCGTGGTTATGGCGAGCAGTACCCCATCGCCGACAACAAGAATGAAGAGGGCCGGAAGAAGAACCGCCGCGTCGAGGTCTCCTTCCCCCGCTCCGAGGGCTCCCAGAGCTGACGCCCACGCACGCACCGGGCCGGACCCGCAATTGCCCTGCGGTCCGGCCCAGCGTTTTGTTGCGATACGACTCATCACACGAAGGGGGACCAAGCCATGAAGATGTCCATCAGCAGGACCCTGATGGCAGGGATGGCCGTCGCCGTCGCGTTCACCGCGACCGGCTGCCTGGGCATTGACGACAAGACCGCCCCCGCGAGCAGCGATGGCGGCGCTTCTCCCCTCAAGGCACAGAACGGTGGTCGCCCTCTCGCCCGGGTCACCAACCAGGACGACCTCGTGCTCACGGTTGCCGATGCCCGGCGCGGGGGCGGCGGCAAGTGGCTCACTGTCACTGGAACGATGAAGAACACCGGGTCCGAGGCATTCATCTACACCAGTCGGTGGCTTCGTAATCCGCCCGACCCTAAGGAGATACAGATGAATCCGAGCAGCCTCAGCGGGGCCACACTCAATCACGAAGCATCCAACAAGGCCTACTACGCCCTTAGAGACACTGAAGGACGGTGTCTGTGCACCTCCCGGATCGCGGATATTGCACCTGGGAAGACCGTTCACTGGACCGTCCAGTTCCCAGCCCCGCCGAAGGGCTCCTCCCAGGTCGGTTTCCAACTGCCGACTTTCCCCCTCGCTGCATTCATGCTCGGCGGGTGACCCATGAACCGTCACACCATCACCGGCATCACGGCCATGCTGCTCCTTGCGCTGGGTGGTTCGACCGGCCCGGCCATGGCGAGCGGCGCACCGCCGGAGACCTACAGCTTGTTGAGGCCGGGGAAAACCCTCGCCCCACCGGAGATCAAGAACCTGCGCCCCTTCGCCGCCGACATCGCTTCCGAGTCCGACCTCGCCGGCGGCCGACGCGAGGACACCACGCAACGGGTCAAGGTCACCCTTGGCGCGAGGATTCTCTTCGGCAAGGACAGCGCACGCCTGTCGCAGACCGCGATCGCCAGGCTGGGTACGGTTGCGGACGAGATCAAACGGCAGAAAGCCCGGCAGATCCGGGTGTACGGCTACACCGACAACCTCGGCTCTGCCGCGCACGGCGACCAGCTTTCCCGTGAGCGCGCCGAGGCCGTACGCCAGATCCTCGCCAAGGAGCTCGGTGCAGGCGTCGCCTTCGACGTACGTGGCTACGGCGAGAGGAACCCAATCGCCAGTAACGAGACCGAAGCCGGACGCGAGGCCAATCGCCGCGTCACTATCTCCTTCAAGCGGACTTCTTGACAATGATCTCCCTCTGGGAGATGCCCGTATGGCTTCTCTCCTCGTGCCACTTCCCCCGACTGTTGCCGGGCGGCAGCCGGTCCGGCGAACTCCATACGCAGGGCAGCGACCACGGCAGCACATCAATGCGTGTCATATGCCGCGTCATCTTCGCTGGCCGGTGTGCTGTTTGGGCCCGGAGTTGGGCCCTGGGGCCCAGGACGCTGCGCGAGACCGGGCCGTAGCGTGAGTGCTCTTCTCATCTCGCGTAGCGGCAAGGCTGGTTGGGGTCACGCATGTCTGCGATCGGTGGCATATCAGGTTACGGAGGCGCCTTTCCGGGGCCGGGCGGAGGGCGGCGTGAGTTGCCGCGCCCGCTCCGACTGGCGCTCATTCTGTTGCATGTCTTGTTCGCAGCAACGATGTTGGGCGGACTCGGCCTGCTCGGCTCCGCGCTCGCCACTGACGCGATGGGTGGCCGACTCATCGGTCTTGTGCTGTACGGTGCCGCGCCCGGAGTCGTGGGCTGGCTGCTCGCCCGGCGCGTCTGGACGGGTGGCAAGGGCGTGTGGACCGCCCTGCTGGCCGTACAGGTGTGGCTGATTGTCGGTGGCCTGGCCAACATCGGCGATGGGTCGGGGCATGGGTTCACCCAGCTGTTCTTTCCGACGCTAATCCTGTTCTTCCTCACTCGGGCAGAGAGCTGCGAGTGGTTCCTGCTCCCGGACCTGGAGCGGGCCGAGCGGCCGGTGCGCCGGCGCCCGCGGCGGCCGTTCAGCTTCGCTCGGATGATCCGGTGGCGTCGTGACGGCGGTCAGACGTCGGTGGAGTACATCGGGTTGGTGGTCGTGGTCATCGCGGTCATTGGGGGTCTGGTGACGGCCGGGTTCACGACCGAGATCGGCCGTACGGTCGGAGCGAAGATCTGTGAGGTCGTCGGCACGGAGTGCGGCGAGGAGAGCGGCACGCACGTCGAGGCGGGTGACGGAGCGGACACGGGGGGCGCCACCGGCTCAGGCGGCTCCGAGGGCGGTACCGGCTCGGGCGGCTCCGAGGGCGGCAACCAGGGCAGCGACGGCTCCGCGTCGGGCGGCGGCGACACGGAGACCGGCGAAACGACCGGAACCGGCGGCTCCACCGGTGGGGCGGACGGCAGCTCGACTGGCGGACCTGACAGCGGAAGCGACACCTACCCGGAGACTGGCGCCGAGCCCGAGCCCGAGGTCCCCGGGGTAGCCGTCGACGACACCGACGTGTCTGGTGGCGGCGAGGGCGACGAGGAGGACTGCGGAGGCTGGGGCTTCTTCGGCTGTGCCTGGGACCAGGGCACTCAGGTCGTCAAGGGCGTATTCGTCGACGGCATCTGGGGCGACCTCACTGGCATCGTCGATCTCTTCAAGTCCGAAACGTGGTCGGGCATCGCCGACTACGGCGGCCAGCTCGGGGACCAGTGGCTGAAGGATGCCAAGGACGCCGGAGAGAAGTGGGACAACGGCGACTACCTCGACGCGTTGACGGACTGGGGCGGAGCCTCGCTCAATACCGTGCTGAAGGTCGGCGACGACGTGTTCGTCGGCGACGAGGTGCGCGACCGCTGGAACAACGGGGAGAAGACCCGGGCCGTCACCGACGTCGTCTGGAACGTCGGATCCCTCTTCATCCCTGGCTACGACGTGGCGAAGGTCGTCGGCAAGGTCGGCAAACTCGGCAAGCTGGGCAAGATCGCCGATGATCTGGCCGAGGCGGGCGACGCGGCGCGCCGGGCCCGTAAGGCCGCCGAGGCCGGAGACGTCCAGGGCGCCCACAAAGCGGCGAAGGAGGCCGACGAGGCGGCGGACGCGGCGGAGAAGCGGGCCAGGCAGTCCGGCTGCACCATTTCTGCCCCCCAGCGCACCATCCCCTATGGCGACACCCAGGGCCTTACCGGTGCCTCCGGCGCAGGCACCACGGTCATCGCCGCCGGCCCGTCCCGCTCCCCGTACGTCATCCTCGCGGAGAGCGGCTGCGACGAGGACG
The DNA here is from genome assembly GCF_052245555.1 of Streptomyces sp. KR80. Classification (NCBI taxonomy): domain Bacteria; kingdom Bacillati; phylum Actinomycetota; class Actinomycetes; order Kitasatosporales; family Streptomycetaceae; genus Streptomyces; species Streptomyces sp. KR80. The sequence continues at coordinate 82,794 of NZ_JBQQCD010000021.1, read as the reverse complement.
CCAAGGCGCAGGCAAAGGAAGCCCGCAAGCAGGCGGACGCGGCTGAGAAGGCCGCCGACAGGGCGAAGAAGACGAGGGCGTGGGTTGCCGATGAGAATATCGACGGGCCTGCTGCTGGTAGGACGCTGAAGTTCCCGCATGCCAGGCATACCCTGTCTGGCGTCAAGCACGGCGAGATCAAGGCGAAGAACAGCGTCATATTGAAGGGTAGAGAGGCGGATGTGGAGGCCGACATCAAGGCGATTGCCGAGGGTAAGGCCAAATTCAACAAGGACACGAACCGCTATGAGATCAACGGTCGCAGCTACGGAGTCGAGGAGTCAGGGCGGATCTACCCGGACTCGGGTCCGGGAATCGTTGACATGGATCGTAATGAGTATGCTGCTCTCAAGGAGATCACCAAGGCGAATGGCGATGTCAATTCTCCGTCCCTGACGAAGAACCCACGCTTCGCCAACAATCCGGCGGCTGTGGCCAAGGCCAAGAAGGTGTATGACGGGACCTACGAATGATCTACGACTTGCTGCTGGCCGGGCCTCCGGTGCCTCCGCAGGTGCTCGCTGAGGCTCTGACTGAGGTGGTTGGGGCAGGGGCCGTCGATGTGGACGTCGCCGACACCGATGAGGATCAAAGTCAACGGGACTGGACTGCGCCTATTCTCTGCGGCTACCGCAGGCTTCGGGGTGATGTGTCGCAGTCGCTGGATGTCTATCTACTCGACGCGCTCGTCGACGAGACGCTATCTGAACGTGAGTTCGCGCAACGTCTTGCGGCAGCAGTAGGGGCGCCGGTCCTGTATCCGGCGGTGGAAGATATTCCGTCGGCCTACTGGGTTGCCACCCCATCAGGTACGTCGACGCGTGCACGACTGCTGTCGTCGGACGATGTGCCGCCTGTGCATACGATCGACGCCGTCGAGTCCCCGGTGGCGGAGTTGCCGCACGTTCGTGTAATTGATCTGCCTGAGATTGCTCGGGAACATCGACGGGAAAACCGATCGTGTTGATCGGCACACGAAGGCTCGAGTGGTACCTGAGAAGGTCGTACAGCTCAGGCAACTTTGTTCACAGTAGGTGGTCTGCCTTGCCGGCCTTGATGTCGCGGATCAGATTCCGCAGGGCCTCGCGGCTGTCGGCGAGGTAATGGTCTTCCTGTCCGGTCAAGGCGATGTAGGCGTTTCCTTCGTTGTCGGTCCCTATGCGGAAACAGTTATTTCCTTCGCCGCAGTAGGGATCTTCCCAGTTGATCTCGGCCATTTCAGGTTTCCTTTAGAGTTGACGAGCGATGTCGTGGATGAATTCCCGCGACTCGGTAGAGGGAAGTGAGGCCTTCTCCATCCAATCCAGGTGCGCGCGGTACTTGGTGAGCTGGGCTTCGGCGTGCATGAACTCTGGTCCGTGCGCGGAGTCGAGTTGTACGGTGTCGAGTTGGGGTACAACGCCATGGGCGTAGAGGAGCGCATGCCCGGCACCGGGAAAGGCCCCGACTTCCACAGGAATCACTCGCAGGTCGATGTTGTCGCGCTCGGACATGGTGCAAAGGTGGTCGAGTTGCTCGCGGGTGACCTCCTGACCGCCGAACTGCATCCGCAGGGCCGCCTCGTGGATGTACCCGACGTACTCGAGTGGAGTCTCACGGTCGAAGACTTGCTGCCTTTCCAAGCGGTGAGCCACGCGAAGCTCGATCTCCAGGCGGGATAGCTGGGGGAGTACCGCACCGAACACGGCGCGAGCGTACTCGTCAGTGTGAAGCAGGCCGGGGAGATGGACTGTCTGAGCCGTGCGGATTCGGACCGCATGCCATTCGAGTTCGGCGATGTCCTGGAGGCCAGCGGGGAGGGAGCCCCGGTACTGTTCCCACCACCCTCGTTCGCTCCGCTCGGCCATCGTCGCGAGGGCGGCCACGTAACTGTCGTCGGCACAGGCGTAGTTGCATGCAAGGGTTCGCACGCGATCAGGGGTGACCGGGCGAACTCCAACCTCCATGTTGGAGATCTTTGTGCGGTCGAGCCCCAGAAGCCCGGCAGCGTACTCGGTGGTTGCCTCGGCTGCGATACGCATCTTCCGCAGCTCGGCACCGAGCCGTCTCTGACGCTCTGTCGGTGTGGCTCTGCTCGGCATGCGGTCCCTTCTTCTGCCGATGGATGGGCTCAGTCTGCCGCGGTGCGGGTAGTAAGTCCACCGACCTGGAGGCAATTGCCTCCACTCCTCTGGCACTCGTGCCAACGCATGCTCTACAGTAAGTAACGCACCGCTCACTGCGGGCGAGTTGGAAGTGCATCACGCGGTCCTGCCCGCGTCCTCCTTTCCCTGGGAGGGGCGGTCCCGCGTCAGGGAGACAGGCCACCACTCGCCCCCGTACCGCATGACGTGAGCCACTCGTGCGCGCCGACGCCCACCTCGTACCCCCGACCCAGCAATCACCCATGGGAGTCAGTCATGTCCTTCTTGCGTACTGCCCTCTGCCCGGCCTCAGCCCCGACTGCCATGCGCCCACCCCGGCCGCCCTCTCCCGAGGATCTCGCCTGCAGCCTCACCCTCCCGGGCCAGTCGCACTGCGCGGCCATCGCCCGTACGGCAGTCCGCTCCACCCTCCACACCCACGGCCTCGACGCCTTCGCCCCGGCCGCCGTCCAGGCCGCCTCCGAACTCGTCTCCGCCGCCTGCCGTTTGACGCCCGGCGAGGACCTGTACCTCTCCGTGCGCTATCGCGCCGCTGCCCTGCGCCTCATCCTGTGGGACCAGCATCCGCATCACGTCGATCCAACCGCGGTCGCAACCTGCGAAGGGCGCCGCCGTCGAGCCCTGTGGCTCCTCGCCGCGGTGACTGAGGCCTGCGGTGGCGACTGGGGCACCGCCGAGGCACGGCCGCCACAGCAGGGCACCAAGTCGTGGGCGCTCCTGCCCCGTAGCGGTCTCGTCGCTTACGCCACGAGGCGGTGAATCAGCCTTCACCGCTGCCCAGGATGCGGTGCATCTCGGTCGGTCGCCCGCACCTCCGGACAGGGGAGGCCCGTGGCACGGCCGGATGACGCGGCCCGCTGTCAGAGGGGCCTGGCACAGTGGCGGACACTGATCGAGGGGAGTGGCAGACGATGGGTGACTTCTTCGAGCGGATCGTCGATGTCGAGGTGACCGGCGAGGAGGCCGGGCCGCTCGCGGAGCAGATGGTCGATTGGATGGTCACCGAGGGCCTGATTACGCGCGAGATGTCCAGCGACGGCGTGTACAGCCTGAACGTGGACAAGGGCTATGTGCCGGGCCCCCATTGGGCGCGGGCCGTGGCCGACTCCTCGGACCCGGACTGGCTGCCGGGCCCGGTGGCCGTCATCGTCGGGCGCGACTACCACGTAGGTGGGCAGGGAGTGGATGACGCGGAGTACGCCATCTGCCCGCGGTGCGAGACCAAGATCGTAATCATCAACTACCCCGAGAAGTTCGAGGCGGACGAGGAGGTCTGGCAACCGTTCAGGGATGGCATCGCCGCCTGGAAGGAGACGGGCGAGGGAAGTGCCCCCTGCTCCACTTGCGGTGCCTCGATCTCGGTCACCGAGTGGCTGTGGGAGTCCAACTTCGCGGTGGGCGCCCTCGCCTTCGACTTCTGGGGCTGGCCGCCGCTCTCCGTCAGTTTCTGCGTCGAGTTCAGCCGGCAGTTGAGGCACCGCACCGTGGAGCACGTAGGCAAGTTCTGAAGTATCCGCCGAGTTCTTTCGCCGCAGTCACACAGCGGATGGCTAACTGGTCCATGGCCCGGGCCAGCAACGAACCCGGTCGGCCCGGCCTCAGAGCGACCGGCAGTATGCGTCTGTGGCTGCGCACGTGAGCCACAGAACGGGCTCTAGTGGGGTCGGGTGGATCACGACGGGAACCGCGACCTCGCCGACCTCGCCCGGCGCCACGACCACGGCACCGGTACCACGGTCATGGACTGGGAGTACCTGCTGCTCACGGCACGCAGGCGCGGCGGACGTCGCGACGCAGACCACGCAGGCGATCCACGACCGGCTGCACGGACGTGCCCGCCGCGCGCGGGGAGCGGTGGCGACCGCCGGATCGCCGTCACGGCCGGACAGCATCACCTCGAGAAGCCGGTCGCCCCGTTCGCCGCGGTGACCGGCACCGCCGGACCCGGACGCGCAAAGGTGGTCTTCATAACCTGGGCACGATGTGCTGGCATGCACACGCAATCCCTACGGGCACGCCCGTGCCGCCCCGTCAGGTCGTACCGGAGTTCAAGGGAGACCTCATGCGCAAGGCTCTGGCCCTCTTAGGCGCGGTCACGACGGTGTTCGCCGCGACGACCACGGCCGCCGAGGCCACCCCGCCTTTCGTGCTCGCCGACGCACCGTCGGACAAGATCGAGATCGAGCTGGCGACTGTCAACGGATCCGGCTGCAAGAAGAACACCACCGCCGTAGCCGTCGCACCCGACAACACGGCGTTCACCGTCACCTACAGCGAGTACCTCGCCCAGGTGGGCGTCGGTGCGAAGCCCGTCGACTTTCGCAAGAACTGCCAGCTCAGCCTGGTCGTGCACGTCCCGCAGGGGTTCACGTACGCGATCGCCAAGGTCGACTACCGCGGGTTCGCGTACCTGGAGAAGGGCGCCACCGGCATGGAGAAGGCCAACTACTACTTCCAGGGTTCGCAGGAGACGGTGCCCAGGACCCACACCTTCGACGGCCCGTACAACGACAACTGGCAGGCCTCCGACGCCATCGATGTCGCAGAACTGGTCTGGGCCCCCTGCGGCAAGAAGCGCAACTTCAACATCAACACCGAACTGCGGGTCGACAAGGGAACCTCCGACACGGCGACGACGACCAGCTTCATGACCATGGATTCGACCGACGCCAGCGTCAGCACCATCTACCGATTCGCGTGGAAGCAGTGCACCGAGAGCTGATCGCCTGTCACACGCCGCCCGGGCACGCGCGATGAGCGTGCCCGGGCGAAGTCACGGCCGAAGGCGTCTTGGCCGCCGCGGCCGCCGACGCCGACGTGGTGCAGGCGTGGCGGTGACACAAGCGTGCCGCGGAAGGCGGATCTGGCTTGATACGGATTGATGTGCTTGTGGGCAGGCAACCCGTGCGTGAGGCGGCGGCGACCTGACGGTGAAATCCCGTCCACCACCAAGAGAGTTCACCATGCGCACATACCTTGCGCGTCTGGTCACCGTCCTCGGATCCCGCAGCTTCGGACACGGAGGCGCGTGGCGCGGCTGGTCACAGGCTGTCGATTCACCACTTCGCCCGGTCGAAGGGAATAGGGAGTCGCTCCAGAGCTCCGGCCGCCCTCAGCACCCTGTTGGTCTCCAGGACGGTCTCGATGTCCGGCGTCTCCTCACCGTCCCTGGTGAGATCGATGATCAGTCCACCGTGGGCGGTACGGGTGTAGGTGCCAGGTAGTCCATCGGGAACCAGGGCCGCGCGGTTGGCGGAGAGGTAGCCGACCCGGCCGCAGCGGGGGTCAGGGATTTCGAGGTCGAATTCCTCCTCCACCGCATCGTATTCGTCATCGTTGTAGCCCTGGCCCCAATCGATATCCCAGGATTCGGCAAGGGCTCCCAGAATGTTTGCCGAGCGGCGCACCAGCAACACCGACTCGTCCAGTTCACCTGAACGCATGGTGACAGCGCAGGAGTCCGTGACGTACGGCGACGTGCCGCCGGCACTCATATGCACGACCACCTCGGGCATCCCCGGCTTTCCCGACCAAAGGGATGTCGTGTAGCCGATCCGACCGACGTCAGGCTCGGGATTCATCCTCGTGACGTACTCGACGACCGTGGACGCTGAGAGGGAAATGAATGGTGCCGTGGAGTCGTCGTCCGTGGCTTCGCGCCAGCCGCCGAAGGCCGCCGTATCGACATCTTCGAGCGCTTTCAGGAAGTTCACCCAGCGCTCCGCGAGCTGCTGCGGGCCCTCCTCTCGGACTCCCCAGCCGCCGTTGACAACGACATCCAGCACTACCGGTCTCCTTCCAGCCTCGTCAGGGCTTGTCAGGCGTGTGAACCACCTTAACGTTCACATTCCTGTCCCTGAACATCTTCCGTGCCGCCTTGGCCACGTCCGGGCTCGCGAAATGCCATACGACGGGCTTTCCGCGCGCCGCATCGAGCTGCCTCTGCGCCTGGGTCACCCACCTGTTCGTGGCAAGCTTAGTGAGTTTTCCTGACTGCCTGTCGTAGAACATTCCCCCTTCATAGCCCCACTTCGTTTCGATGTAGGTGCCGGACTTGGCGTCCCAGCCGTCGAATTCCACCGGCTTGCCCTTGAGGTCCTTGAGCGGGACCTCGTACTCCTTACCGCGCTTCATCCCGGACACCTGCTCCTGGTACCGCATTCCCATTTCATGGGGATAGGAGTACGTATCGGCCTTCTTGGACTTCCACTTCCCGTCCCCGCCGTCCTTGGAGCCAGCGCGCGGGTTCTTGAGGTCCTTGTACCAGGACGGCTTCGGAAGCTTCTTCAGCCTCTCCTTCTCAGCCTTGCGCTTGGCCGCATTGGCGGCCTTCTCCGCTTCGTCGGCCTCCTTGCCCGCCTGCTTGGCGGCCTTCACCTTCTCCGGGTCCGTGTCCTCGCCGCACTTCTTCCCGGTGAGTAGCCCGACGGGCACCGCGGAGTGCTGCGCCGCCATGACGCCGGTGCCGGTGCCGGGCACCCCCACGCCACCGCCGTACGGGATGCGGGCAGGGCCGCCCACCCCGACCGTGCAGCCCTTGATCCCTGCCTCTTCGGCAGCGTCGTCGGCGTGCTGTCGTGCTTCCTTGGCGGCTTTCTCGGCGCCGTCGACGTCGCCAGCCTTGGCCGCCTTGCGGGCCTTGCTCCCCGCTTCGGTCGCCTTCTTTGTGAGCTCGCCGACTTTGCCGAGTTTCCCGAGCTTGCCCAACTTGCCCAGTTTCCCGAGCTTGCCGACCAGCTTCGCTTCCCCGTATCCGGGGATGAACAGGGAGCCGACGTTCCAGCCGACCGTCCCGATCGCCCGGCCGTACTCGCCCTTGGACCACATGTCGCGGACGTCGTCCCCGACGAACACGTCGTCCAGAACCGTCACGCCCGTCTTCAGGGACGCTCCCGTCCAGTCCCCGATCGCACCCAGGTAGTCACCCTTGGACCACTTGTCGCTCGCGCCTTCGGAGTTCTTCAACCACTCCTCGCCGAGCTGGCTGCCGTAGTCGGCGATGCCGGACCAGGTTTCGGCTTTGAAAAGGTCGACGATGCCGGTGACGTCACCCCAGATGCCGTCGACGACGATTCCCTCGAAGGCGCCTCCCACCTGTTCGGCGCCGCAGGAGAGGAACGCGACGACTCCCGACGTGCAGCTCTCTTCCTCTTCGTTCTCGCCGCCTTCGTCCCCGCCGTTGTCGTCGCCCTCGCCTTGGCCGGGCCAGCCGTCGTCCGGAGCGTCCTCGTCGCCGGGGTCGAAATCGTCGTCATCTCCGGCCTGAGTGGCTGCGCCGTCCCCGTCCCCGTCGCCGTCTGTGTCCGAACCATTGCTTCCGCCGGTCCCTGAGCCACTGCCGGACGCGGACTCGGAACCGCCGTTCCCTGAGCCACCCACGGAAGACGACTCAGAACCGCCGGAGGACGATCCCGAACTCCCGGATCCAGACGCGGATCCGCCGTTCGCGGCGCCGCCGCCCGACGCGGACCCGTCGCCGCCCTGAGTACCGCCCTCGGCACCACCACTCGAGCCACTGGTGCCCTCGGAACTCCCCGAACCGCTGCCGTCCTCCGTACCGCCGGAGCCGGTGGCGCCCCCCGCGTCCGCGCCGTCACCCGCCTCGACGCTCGTGCCGCCGTCCTCGCCGTCCCCGCCGCACTCCGTACCGACGACCTCACAGATTTTCGCGCCGACCGTACGCCCGACCTCCGTCGTGTATCCGGCCGTCACCAGACCCACGATGACCGCGATGACCACGACCAGCAGCCCGATGTACTCCACCGACGTCTGACCGCCGTCACGACGCCACCGGATCATCCGAGCGATGCTGAACGGCCGCCGTTCGACCCGCTCCTGCTCGGGGAGGAGGAACCACTCTCGTGACGCCCGTCGGAACAGCAGCACGATGACGACGACCGGTACCACCAGCTGCGTCAGACCGCGGCCACTGCCGTCGGCCAGCGTCCCCAACGCCCCCACGATCAACCACGCTTGGACAGCCAGCAACCCGCGCCAGATCCACACCCCGCCGGACCAGGCCAGCCGGGTCAGCACGAACCCGGCCACCCCAGGCGCAGCCGCATACAGCAAAAGGCCGACTAGCTCGCCGTCGACTGCATCCACCGATGCCGCCGTGAGCAGCACCCCGACCGCGCCCAGCAGGGTGAGTCCGAACAGGACGCGGACCAGGACCAAGACCGCCGTAAGCGGCCGCGGCATCGGCTGCCTTCCCCCTCCATACGCGGGCGGCACAGCGCCCGTGCCGGACCCTCCGTCCAGCGGCCCAACTCCCGCGTATCCCCCACCTATTGCAGACATGATGTGAACGCTATGGGCAAGCCGTTGGGCGCGTCATGGGCCCCAGGGCCCAAAGCTCCCTGGCCCGAGGTCCCGAGGACGAGAGGCGGCGGAGGCAGGCATGCGACGTGTGGTGCGAGGGTTCTGGGGGCCCCGGGAGGAGTCGGTCGAGGCGCTGGCTGGACGTTGGAAGCTGACCTTGGATCGGCTCGTAGGGCTTCTCCCGGCGTCCGTTCCCGGGTCCGGGGCGGGCGAGGTGTGGACGTGGCGGCATATCCACGCCTCCGGGCCCGCCACCGACCTGCGGCCGGATGAGGCCTCGCTCCTCGTCGCCCTGCGTGCGGCTCAGGCGGCCGACGACTGGTCGGCCGTCACCGGCACTGGGCTCCGACTCGTCACTGCGGGCGAGCCGGGGTGGGAAGTCGAGGTGAGCGGCCTGGCGGGCGGCACCCCGGAGTTCTTGCTCCAGTCGATGGTGATCGCCATCAACTCGCCGGACGACGCCGAGATCCCCGACCTTGAGCTTCTCACCGTCGCCGCCGATGTGTGGGAGCCCGATTTCGGCGACGTGAGCAATGATGACGTGCTCGACGCCCTGGAGGACGATGCCGACTTCGCCGTCGGCGATCCTTCCGTCGGTTGGGTCGGCTACCTGTCCGCAGGGCGCGCGGCCCTGCTGCCGGAGGGCATGACGGCCGCCCGCAAGGAGCTACGCGGTGGCGGCGTACTCCTCGACATTGCGGCACACGGTGACACCGAGGGCGTAGTCCAGGCCTACCTGCGGCTGAGGGAGGCCGGGGCGCTGCAGCCGCTGCCGCGCCCGATGGACCGGACCACGCTGTGACTGCCCGGGCCGGGGAGGCGTTCGAGACCGGTCGGGCCGTGTCCGATGTCGAGGCGCTGCTCGCCGAGCCCGTACCGGCGGCCGGGCCGACGGTTGACGAGGGGGAGCCGGTCACGGGGGAGTGGACCGTGACCAGGGGGAGGGCTTCTTGATTATCCCGCTCTGGGAGAGCGGCAGCCTCACCGGGTTGTACGGGCCCGAGTGGAATGAGACGGTGGCGACCGCCGAGGAACATCTGGCTGATCTCGTACGGGAATTGAACCGCCGGTGGGGTGCCTTATCCGAACTGTTTTCGACAGGGTGGACGGGAGCCACTCGGGCAATGGGGATGGGAACCACGTTGCTCTGTTCGTGGCGGAGTTGGACCGTGGCACAGGTCCGTGAGCGGCAACGAGATTGGGAGCCACCCCTATCCGGTGACATACGACGCTGCCGGGCTGGGCGCCGGAGTGTCTGTGCGAGCGGTCTACGCGCGGACCGATGGCTGGAGTCCCAAGTTCTCCCAGTCCGCACGTCCGATGGGAACGACGCCGACCCCTCCGCCGTTTCCCGACCGTCAACTGTGTTGAGGATGATGGGGGGCCGGCTGTGGCGATGTGGGCCATGTCGTTTCCGGCGTTCGTGTGTCTACTGGTCTTGTTCGCCCTGGTGGAGGGCGCGTGGCGGTGGTTCACGGGGCTGGGCTTGATCCCGTGGCTACGCAGGCGCACGGGGCGGTCGTTGTCGAATACGGCCTTCGATGAATTCACGGCGGTCGTGAACGGAAACAAGGCGGCAGAGCTGGAGCAGCGGCGGGTGGAGCTGCTGCGGCGGGACGACGAGAGCGACGGTGCGCCGCCCCGCTCCAGCATCGACCTGACCAAGGGCACCGCGTTCATCGTGTTGCCACAGGAAGCGGACGGCCCGTGCGCTGACAGGCGCGATGCCCTTGAGTGCCGGCGGTGAAACGCGAACCGGAGGGAACGGGCGCAGAACCGTCCACGCTGTGGGGGCGTATCGCTTGCTTGTGGGCGGCCGCGTTCGCCGGGTTGCACTTCTACTGGGCCGTCGGCGGGGAGGTGGGGCTGAGTATCTCCGCCGGTCCGCTGGCCACCGAGCGCCCGCTGTGGTTCGTCGTAGCCGGTTTGTGGGGTGTGGGTGCGCTCTGCCTCCTCGGCGCCCTGCTGGCATGGCTGCTTGCCCGGTCCAGGCTCCGGGGCGTTCCCGCGCTGCTGGCAAGGTGGCTGGGGTGGGGCGTCAGTGCCCTCCTACTGGCCCGTGGCATCGGTATCGAGGTGCTGCTGCTGACCAACACAACGCACCTGGACACCTCCGTGAGCGTGGGGCAGCGGGCCTGGACGCTGGCCCTCTGGAACCCCTGGTTCATCGCCGGAGGACTGGCCTTCGGCCTCGCCGCCCTTCGGTCCAGCAGGCATACCGACGCAGAACCGCCACCCGCGTCCAGCCGCTAATTGCTCCGCCCTCAACTGGGCTATCAGCCAAGGACATTGGGTCCACGGGCCCACGACCTGACGATGACTTCTCCGTAAGGTGCCCCACAGACCAGGAGAGACCGGGGGAGAGGCATCACGGATGTGTGGGACGGGTGGGGCGCCGTACGGCGGTGTGGCGCATGAGCGCATCCAAGCGCTCCCGTGGGAGCGCGTCTCGGGGGAGGGGCGGGGATGAGCGCCAAGGGGGGCTTAAGGAACGACCAGGGCGCGACTGCCGTGGAATACATCGGCATGATCGTGGTCGTCATCGCGATCATGCTCGCCGTCACCATCGCCGGCATCGGCACGACCATCGGCAAGAAGATCGCCTGCGCCATTTCGTCCGTGGGCGGTGGCAGTTGTTCCACGGACGGTACGGATGGCACGGAGACGGCCGAGGACCCCAACGCCAAGTTCGAGCCCGCCACCTGCCAGACGCACGCCAAGGCCGGGACCGCGGGCGGCAAGGTAAAGGTCTCCTTCCGCGGGCTGGGCGTGGAGTTCGGCGGGGAGTACGGCTTCGAAGAGACCACGATCCAGGCCAAGAAGGACGTCAACAAAGACGGCAAGATCGACAAGAACGACCGGCAGGTGCAGCTCACCTTCACCGACACCGGCTCCGTACAGGGCAAGGTCGAGCCCAAGGCCAAGGTGAAGATCGGCGACGTCGGCAAGGACAAGGTCGAGCTCGGCGCCGGCCTCTCCGTCACCAAGGGCGACACCTGGGTCTTCGACAGTGCCGACGAAGCCAATCAGTTCCGGCACGACATCGAGAGGTTCAAGGCGCTCGACCGCGTGAACGACGCCTCTAACCTCAGCCCGATCGTGGGTGGGACGACGGAGGTCGCGAGCTGGTTCGGCAAGGGGCCCAAGGCCGAGGAGGAACGGCTCCAGGAGCGCCTCAAGAACAAGCTCGGCGAGCGGCACATCACCACCGGGAAGATCTCGGCCCAGGCGAACGCGACAGCAGGTCTCCAGTTCGGGCCGGGGCTGGCAGCCGAACCGGGATCCGGGAACCGGTCCGGGACCAGGCCGGGGGACGGCGACGGCGGCGACGGGGACTCCGGGGACGGGGACGGCACCATCGAGCCTCCGGGCGTCAAGGGTGAGGTGGGGGTCAACATCTCCCTGTCAGGGGACGTGACCTGGACGAAGAACGACATCGACGGCACCAAGTCCTACACGTACTCGGCCACCGCGAAGGGCGGTGCCTACGCCAAGGGCGAGGCCGGTCCGGTGCAGGCAGGTGGGGAGGCCGCCGGCTCGCGGACCGGCGCGTACACCATCACCACGGACCAGAAGACCGGTGAGCTGAGGTCGATCACCATGACGCAGACCACCGAGACGTCGCTCGAAGGCAGTGCCGGTCTCAAGGACGGCCCCGACAAGGGCAAGGGTTCGGGCACGGGAAAGGGCAGGAGCAGCGATATCGATGTGGTGACCAATACCATCTCGTTCGATCCGGGTACGGTCTCGAAGGCCGAGGCCGACAGGATCAAGCGGCAGCTTTTCGCGGGCGGTGGCGCCCTGAAGGCTTTCGAGTACATGTTCACCAAGCCGCCGGTGCCGACCACGGATCCCGGCGCCTCCGACCCCTTCGGACATCTTCTTTACGAGAAGGGGGTGTCCAGCAAGACCAGCTTCTCGAACGTCACCGACGCCAGTGAGGTCGGGCTCGACATCAACCTGGGAGTGGCCGGTATCGGCGGCTCCGTGACGTCGTCGTCCAGTGAAAAGAATTTGGAGAAGGCCGAGTTCCTCGGTGCCCCCAAGAACGGAAGGCGTGCGTATGTGCCGTTCAGCTACTGTGCGAACTGACCAGGACCCTCGAGGAGTCGAGATCATGAAGCGCCCCGCTCGCCGTACGCCGATGCTGGCCGCCGTGCTCCTGGCTGGCGCTGCACTGCTCATCGGCTGCGGGGGCGCGGACTCCGACTCCGTCTCCTCCGCCGCCCCCGAGGGGTGGAAGACCCTCGAAGGGCCGACTGTGTCCCTCGCGTACCCCAAGGGGTTCACCGAGCAGAGCGACGCGGAGCGCAGCGAGCAGAACGACGCCGTCGCCACCCTCAAGGAGGGCGGTCGGTACGTGGCGCTGATCTCGATTCAGAGCGGTTTCACCGAGGTCAAGGACGCGGAAGAGGCAGCCATTGCGATCGAGGCCTCCCTACAAGCGACCACGGAGCTGAAGGACACCGTGGACGTGACCGTCAAGGGCACGGACGCGGCGAAGCGGGTCAACTTCAGCTACGAGTCCACGGGCGAGAACCAGACCCCGCAGCGCGGAACGACCGTGGAGGGTTCGGCCATCACGGGCGTCGACTCCAGCGGCAAGATCTTCTCGGTCCGTATCGACGCGCAGCAGGGCAAGCTGAGCTCGGCGGACCAGAAGCAGATCATCGACACCATCCGCGTCAAGTAGCCTCCGGGCGCCGGCAGGGGAGGACCCAACCATGTCCCACTTGCAAGGCCAGGGTGCGTTCGCCCACGGCGGCGGCGCGGCAGAACGGCCCCGTTTCCTGCACCTGATGTTGCCCTGGGCCGTGGGGATCGTCGTCATCCTGCTGGGGCAGGTCGCCGTGACCTTGCTGGTCTGGGACGTCATCGCGGACCGTGACCCGCGGTTCATGGTCTCGGCGAGCCGCACCATCCTGCTGGTGCATGTCCCGACCGCCATATGTTTCGCTCTAGGCACCTGGGCCGCGGCCGGGGTCCACCGCGAGCCCTCCCGTGACTCGCTGCTTCGCCACCTCGCCGCATCGCTTATCCCCGCCGTCGGAATCCAGCTCACGGTCTTCCTTTCGCAAGGAGACTCGCTCACCTTGATGAGCTTCGCGCTCCAGCTGGGGGTCCTGCTCGCGGGCTGTGCCCTGGGCTTCTTCGCTGACCGACTGTGGAGCGGCAGGTCCTGATGGATACCGCGCTCTTGATCATGATGCTGCCGCTGCCGGTGCTCGCCATCTTCACGGTGGTCTACGCGCGCCAGCTCCGCAGCAAACTGCGTACCGCGCGGGCCGGGCTCGTCGCCACCGGGCACTGCGTCCGGGTCTACTTCACGCAGTCCGGCCCCGGGGTCTCCAACTACGGTCCGCCGAAGCGGAATTACGTCTTCGGGTTCACCACGCAGAGTGGGCAGTGGGTCGAGTTCGAGGAGGCGGTGGCGCACCAGGAGGAAGGCGCGCCCGTGCAGGTGCGCTACCAGCGCGACGACCCGCGGGGGACCGCAACGGTCTCTGGTAGCCATGGCTCGTCGATCGTCTTCGATGTCATCGCCGTCGTCGGATTCGGCTTCTTCACGCTGCTGCTGGCCGTCGGTCTTTTGCTGGCTCTGACGTAGAGAGGCCGCAGGGGCCGCAGCAGTCCCTGGTCAGCGGACCCCAGGTTCAGCCCAACCTCCAGCCCGACCTCCTACCGGACTGGGCGGTCGCCCGGATCACGTTCAAGGAGGCCCTGGATAGCCCTACCCGATCTCGACGCGTGAGCCGGGGCGGAGGCCCCATTGCTCCATCGCCCCTGCTTCTGCCTCGAGTACGTGCCGCGATCGGAGCCGGGGCAGGCCGAGACGGCCGGGCCGCATGGTGCGTAGGGCGATGACCTGCAAGTCGCGGTCCAGGTAAGCGACATCGATCGCGAACCGCATCCGGAAGGTGTGCACACTGCCTGCCGGGGTGAGCATGAGCGCGCCTTCGACGCCGTCGCGGCCCAGCAGTCCGCGTGTGCGGGCCCGGTACGATGCCGCGATCTCCAAGGGGATGACGGTGTCGGTGCCCGCGATGCACAGTTCCGCCCTGCCGTCCTGCCAGCGAGCCATGCCGCATCCCTTTCGGTTCGGTAGTTCCCCCGACGCGTTCTACCAGACGTGGTGCGACGTGCCAGCCGCATTGCACACAAACTGCCGGTAGCGGCGCAGAGTTGGGGAGGGCTGCAGTCAACCGTCGACGCTGCGCGAGGTGGGTCCGGTCTTGGGCCCCTGGGCCCATGACCGGTGCGCGCGGCGTCCGTAGGGTCGAGGGGTGCTGCTGTTGCTGATCGTCCTCGCGGCCGGGTACGGGGGCGTCGCCGGGCTGCTCGTGCCACGCGCCGCGTACCGGCTGGCCGTGGAGCCGGAGGAGCCATGGCGCGTCGCGTGCCCCGGTGGACATGTGCTGAGTGGTCCTGCGCGCGGCTGGCTCGGCCTTGCACGATGCGCCGCATGCGCGGCCGGGGCGTCGGCCACTACCGCCGTACCTACCGCTTCGGCCACCACTGCCGTGCCGACCGCCTCGGCCGACCGGGTGCCCGAGACCGACGCTCGCCTCGATGACTATGCGGGGGCTGTCGGGGGCCCCGAGAGCTGTGCCGCGGGCGTCACCCCGTCACCGGCCCCCCGCGCCCGCGTCCGGTCCTCAGGCTGGTACGGCCCCTGGTCCGTGCCCACTTCGCTCGGCGCCGCCCTGGCGTGTGCCGCGCTCGCTGCGGCCGCGGGCGCGCGGCCCGAGTTGGCGGTCTGGCTGCTGCTCGTACCCTTCTTCGTCGTCCTCACGCTCGTCGACGGCGCCGTGCACCGGCTGCCCGACGTCCTCACCCTCCCCCTCCTCGCCGCGGCAGCCGCCCTGCTGGGCGCCGCGGCACTGCTGCCGGGGCACGCGGGCTCCTGGACACGCGCGCTGCTGGGCGGACTCGCGCTCGGCGGGGCGTACCTCGTGCTGTTCCTGGTCCACCCGAGCGGTATGGGCTTCGGTGACGTCAAGCTGGCGCTCACCCTGGGAGTGGTTCTCGGGTGGTACGGCTGGCCGGTGCTCTTCGCGGGTGCCTTCGCCGGGTTCCTGCTCGGCGCGCTCTACGGCATGGGGCTGGTGCTGACCAGACGCGGGGATCGGAAGACGGCCCTGCCCTTCGGTCCGTTCATGGTGTTCGGGGCGCTTCTCGGTGTGCTGCTGGGTGGACTCGGTGCCGCGTGAAGTGCACGAGTTTTCTCCGCTTTCATCGACGGCCCGTCCTATAGCTCGGACGACGGCGCCAGAGCCGGAGTGCCGCAGCGGTGACGGTGCTGTGGAAGACGTAGGCTCCCTTTGTCGTACCTGGTCGCCATGGCGCGGAACCCTTGAGCGCGTTGATGGTCCGCTCGACTTCGTTCCTGCGGGCGTATCGCGCCCCGCTTCGCGGCGTCACCTATACCGGCATCCATCCCGGCCACCAGGCCGGGACGTTACTCACTGCGCAGCGGCCGCTGTCGCTTGTTCCTCCCGCGGGAGTCCCCAGCCAGGCCATCTGGATCCAGACCATGCCCATCAGCAGGAGCATCAGCAGCACGAACGGCGCGAGGCGCCAGGCCCACGAGTCCGACCTCGTAGGGACACGGATCACCAGGGCGAGAGCAACCCCCACCACGATCGAGACGAATGGCTCGAGGACTGTCTCGGTATCCAGCAGGGTCTCCGAGATCTCGTACGAGCCGCAGTACTCGCGGGCCGCATCGGCGAGTTTCCATGACACGTAGCCGCCGACGGCGCCGACGCCGACTAGGCGAGCACGAAGCGGGATCACGAGCGGGGCACCTGAAGTTGCTGCCAGGAGATCTGCCCTGGCCAGCCGTCGGCAGCGTCCCCTGTGAAGCCCAGCCTGCGTTGCCAGTTGGCGTACGACTTACGGTCTGCTTCGGTCCACTGGGGGCCAGGCCCCTTTGTGTACTCGCCGCATCCCTCGGCAACCAGCCTCTTGCCCATGGCTGTGATGACGGGGCTGTTAGGCGCGGTGTGGAACCACGCTGCGCCCGGGAACGGCTCGAAGTCCCCCGGCTCTTGCCCGACGTAGGGAACGCGCAGTTGTTCCCACGAGGTGTTGCCGGGCCAGCCGTCGGCCGCATCTCCGGTGAAGCCGAGCTTGCGCTGCCATTCCCGGTAGGAGGCGCGGTCGGCTTCGGTCCACTGAGGTCCGGGCCCGGTGCTGTAGTGGCTGCAGCCTTCAGCGACGAGCCGCTGGCCCATGGCTGTGATGATGGGGCTGTTCGGCCTGGTGTGGAACCACGCTGTGCCCGGGAACGGCTGAAACTCCGTGGCATCGTCGGGCGGAGCTGTCTCCTTCAGTGGTACCCCGCGCGGTGGGATCCACAGCTTCATTCCCTTGACGACCTTTCCGTCTCCTTGGAGGTCGTCGTTGGTCATGATGATGTATGCCTTGGGCACGTTGTACTTCAGGCTGATCTCGCCGAGGGTCTCGCCGGCCTTGACGACGTGGTGTCCGCCGTCCCACAAGACGCCTGGGTTCAGTGTGCCGTTGAGGACGTGCCCGTAGAGCAGGTCTCCCGGGCATTCGGTCGCGTAGTCGTCACGGTGGCCGGCTATCTCCCAGCCTGCTCCGTGCCGACGGAGGTAAGCGATGGCGTCTTGCAGGCCGGTGATCATGGCTTGGGAGACGTCGGTGTATCCCTGTGGCCGGTGAGTGCACACACGGCGAAGTGGTTGCGGTTCAGCTTCGGGTTGCCGTTGGCGGCGTTCTGCGCGTTCCTGCCGCGGCCTTCGAAGACGACTCCGTGTCGGCAGACCAGCAGGTTGTAGCCGATGTCGGCGTACTTCTCACCGGTGTCCATGTGCTTGTCCTGGATCGAGCGCACCCGCAGCGCACACTGGAAATGTCGGAGGTCGAGCTCGAACGACCCGGTGTAGTGGATCTTGACGCCCTCGTTGGTTTTGACCGGGTCATGCCCGTTCCTGGGTGGTCGGGCGTTCCAGCCAGCACGCCGGACGAAGTACATGAATCTCCCCGTTTGATGTGGTCAATTACCATGCACTGCCGCTGTGTTGGTCGGTGTGCGGCTATGCCAGCCTACCGACGCGTCCAGGCAAGGGCTCGGAAAGAGGCTCGAAGTGCTCGTCTCTGGAGTGGGGAGGACGGGCGCCGTGATGACCTCCAGCGTGGGATCGGGGGCTGAGTCAGGCCGAGGTGCCCGCTCGGCTCGGGCACCGTCGGCCGATCGGGCCAGAATGGGGCAGATCGCACAGGCGCAGGCGTGGGGCCGAGGGGGAGGACTCCGCTGACGGGCTCCGCGCCAACGCGTGATCGACGCCTGGTCGCGGCTGTCGTACAAGCCGGTGATTTGCGCGTCATGCCGCGGTTGCTGTCAGTACAGCCCTGCTGCTTTGCTTCGGGGCTGTCGGCACAGCGAGTGCGGATGGGGAGGCGCCGACGTCGTCCGCCGACAGTTCTGTTCAGGACCAGGACATGAACTCTGTCTCGGCAGAAGAAGCGGACATCAACGATCGCACCGACTGGGAGGGCGAAGAGACGGCGGTCTACGAGCCGGAGCGGTGCGACAATCCCTCAACGTGGGTTTCCATCACGTCCAAGAAGAACTACCACGTTCCGTCGTGGTGGAACGGCACCAAGTACAAGGACGGTCCAGGCGGCACCATGAGTGTCAGCGTGACCAAGTCCGGGACGATTACAGCCGAGATGACGGTTGGTGCCGAGTCCGAACTGAAGGCCGTGGTCGCGAAGGCCAAGGTCTCAGTCAGCGCCAAGGTCGGTGGAAGTGTTTCCGTCACGACCGGCCACACGTATACACACGAGATCAGCAAGAATAAGTACGGCCACCTACAGTACGGTTCATGGGGCTACAAGGTGTCGTGGACGAAGTACCGGTCCACCGGGAACGGCTGCGGCGGGATCAAGATCGCAAGCGGCAAGGCGACCCTCCCCTCGTCCGAGACCGGCTGGAAGTACTGGGAAACCGCCTCGTGACCTCCATGAGCACTCGGGTCAGGAACCGGTCCTGGCTCTTCGGGTGTGCTTTGGCACCGGCCCTCTTCCTCGTGTCATGCACGTCCGATGGCAAAACCGAGCCCAACCACACTCCTCCACCGTCCTCCTCTGACCACAGCGCGACGCCTTCAACTGAGGCAACGGAAAAGAAGCTTGCCGCTGCGGTTCAGTCAGCCCTCGAGGCCACAGCTGGCCAACAGGACGGCTCGATGGTCGAGTCAGGCGTGGAACGAGTCACCGACGGCGTGCACACTGAACCTCTGCTTGATAAGGGGACGACGTACCGGCTGTCCGTGGTATGTGCCGGTACTGGGAGCTCGGAGATCTCGTTTACGCCAGCCAGTGCGTCAGCGAAGAAGACGGTTTCCTGTGACCGGTCGGTGGTCAATCAACGGTTCACCGCACCTGAATCGCTACGTATCGATGTCAGGGGTCAAGGTCACTCAACGGGAATGATCGCATGGCGGATCGACAAGGTCTGACCCTTAGCGAGGTACCTTCCTGAGAAACGACCCCCGGGCGTCTACCTCGCTCCCGGGGGTCGTTCTCATCCGGGGGCTCCAGTCGTTCGATCGTGGAGCACGGCCGATCCTTCACGGCAGTCCTCGACGTCTCCGCACGGGAAGAACGGTGGCGGGTACGCCTGCCCTACGGATCGGAGGAGATGCACATCTTCAACGGTCGGCCCGCCGCGAATCTGGTGCGGTCGATAGCTTTCCTGATCAGCATCCATCTCTTCGAGTGGTGGGAGACCAAGGACAGGGAACGGCAGTTGGCCAAGCTCGGAGAACGCCTCGAATAACAGCAAAGCGTGCTGGAGGCCCACCTCTGGATTCCTTTGGGGTGGGCCTCCAACACATGGTCACAAGGCGAAGCACCGCACACCTCCACAGGTGCGCTGACTGCCACCGTCAGAAGGCGTGTTCAAGAGGATCCCCGCGCTCGCCCGAGTTCTTCTGCCGAGATTGACGTCACCCAGCGGTCAGAGGCTGGTGAGCAGGCCGTCGAGTGGGGCGGGTATGCGGTCGGGGTCGAGGGCCTCGACGAGGACGCGGCCGTAGCGGATCTTGCGCCCCTTCTTCGTGCCGAGGAAGCGCCGGAGCTGCTGCTGTGAGGTGCGGCCCCGCTGTGCGGGCTGGCGCAGGAAGGTCTGCAGGGCGCGCAGGTCGCCCTCCGCCCGGACGAGCTCCTCCACCCGTATCACGCCCAGCGCGCGGATGAGCTCGTCTTCCAGATCCGCCGCGCAGACGAACAACCCTTGCTGTGCTGCACTGGCCCGCTCCCAGCCGCGGGCGTAGTAGCGACGCTCCGCCTCGTCGCACAGTCCCGTGAGGCGGAGGCCCAGGCCGGGTGGCCCGAGGAGGCGGGCGAAGCGCCCGACGCTCATCGCACCGCCCATCGGCAGGACGCAGACTCCTTCGGCCGCCAGGTTCCGGCCACGGCTCGCGGCCAGCGCGCAGACCGCTGCGACGTCGCTCGGCCCTTCGAGCAGGACTGCTGCCCGGACGGGCAGCCGTGCGGCCAGCTCGCGCGCGGGGTCGCCGGGGCCACCGGCCGCCCACGCGGTGACCGCCTCCCGGAATGCCCCCATGTCAGCCATGAGACGAGTCTCCGCCCTTTCCGGCCACCACGGTAGGGAATTTCCGCTAGCGCGTTGATCGGCGGGGTGAGCAGTCGGGCCCGACGGTCCGCACGAAGGAGGAAGCTGCCATTAGGTGCAGCCCGAGGTGGCCACGAAGATGATCGCCGCCAGCCATTGAGGTGATCTCACCTCTTCAGGTGAGTCGGCCGTGTTCGAAATGGGTGAGAACGAGTGCGGCTTTGACGATGTCGCCGATCTTGCGGGGGCTGGCGGTGATGTGGTGGAGGGTGCGCCAGCGGCCGGTGAGTAGCGCGAAGCCGCGTTCACCCAGGCAGCGCAGTCCGCGTAGGAGCGCGTTGTAGGTGCGGTTGTCCACGTCGAGTACTTGGTCACCGGCAGGTTGTTTGAGTGGGGTGTGCACGCCGATGCCCGCGCCTTCGTAGCCGCCGTCGGACAGAGTCGGTAGTTCGAGTTGGGACGCGGCCCAGTACAGGGCGCCGAGCACGTGCTCGCGGGCCACGGTGAGGTCGTGCACCGAGCCGGGTTCGACATCGGCTACCCACAGCGGAAAGCCGTCCGGTTCCATGACTGCCTGGATGTTGCCGCCGTGCTCGTGGGCTTTCCCGGAGTACCACAGGTCAACCTGTTTCCCTTTCACGCTCGTGGTTTTCTCGTCACAGCGATCAGTGGAGAAGATCTTCCCGTCCAGGACCACATACGCCAGCCCGTCGGCCTTGGCCTTCTGCAGAGCTTCGTGCAGATCGGGCGCCTGGTTGGCGAGCACCTCGATGACCTCGTCGAGGTACCGGTACCCAGTCGCGCGGGAGATCCCGTGATCCCGCGCCAACGCGGTGACCTCAACATTCTGGCGGAACCACCGCAAGCCCAGTACCGCTTGGCGGAAGCAGGTCAATGCCCTGCTGTTCTTGCGGGTACCGCGCCGACGACGTTCGATGTGGAGCAGTCGGCTGAGGTACTGGGCGAGTTCGCGTGGCACGTCAAGCATGGCACGATAGGTGATCACGTGGAGTCCCTAACGGTGAAGATGATCTTTGGCGAGGCTTCTTCTACCAGGGACTCCACGCCCACCTTCAGGCCCACCCCACGGCCATCCTGGCTATGACGGTCTCATTTGGCCCCGGCTTGACGGCTTGATTTGGCCCCACTGTCGACCGATTTCTGGTTTCCGTGACGGTCTGATTTCGCCCCACCCTGGGCTTGCTGGGCCTCGTGGCGGGAGCGGGTCTGGGCGAGGCGGTAGGAGTGTGTGCCGATCTCGATGATGTTGCCGCCGTAGGTGAGCCGGTCGACGATGGCCCGCGCACAAGCGCGGGTCGGTGAAGGTCTTCTTCACCGGAGAAGGATTCGTTGGAGGCGATCGCGACGCTGTTGCGTTCTTCGCGCTCGGTCAGGACCTGGAAGAGGCCAAATCAAGCCGGGGAGGCTGGCTTGTCGGTGCTCGGACCTAGTATGCGGAGCATGACGCGGTATGTCGACGAGGATCTGCACGGTGCGGAGTTCCGCGAGTGCGATCTGACCGGGGCACGCCTGATCGGCGTCGTCATGCAGGATGCCGTGATCGACGGGCTCATCACCAACCTCGTGGTGAACGGTGTTGAGGTCACCGAGTACGTCGAGGCAGAGCTCGACCGGCGTCATCCGGTGCGGGTGCTGATCCGCTCCGAGGACCCTGCCGATCTGCGCGAGGCATCGCGTCAGCTCCATGCCGGCTGGGCCGCCACGATCGAGCGAATCCGCCGTACGCCCGGCATCGAGCGCCGCAGCGTGAACGACGAGTGGTCGGCGGTGCAGACGATGCGCCACCTGGTCTTCGTCCACGACTCGTGGTTCCGCCGCTGCTGCCTGGGCTCGACGGAGCTGTTCACGCCGATGGGCATCGGGACGACCGTCGAGCCCTACCGTGGAGCGCACGGGCTTGACCTCTCGCTCGATCCGGCCCTCGACGAGATCGTGAGCGTGCGTGACGCACAGGCCGCCGAGCTCGAGGCCTGGCTCGACGAGGTCATCGCTGTGCAGCTCGCAGCGCGAGCGCCGGTGCCCGACGACGATGTCTGGCCGCCGTACGCCCGGGGCCGCTTGGTGCGGCAGTGCCTCGGCACGGTGCTCAACGAGACCTTCGAGCACCACGGCTTCTGCGTCCGCGACCTCGACCTGATCGAGGCACAGGACGCTGAGTAGGGCCGGCTACGGACTCAGCATCTTGCGGATGCGGGCATCGCTGACCGTCTGCGCGGTGCCGAGCTGCTGGGCCCAGAGCTGGACGCGGTACTTCTCGAGCATCCGGCGGGCCTGACCTAGGTGCTGGCCGGGCGGGTGGCCGTCGGGAGCGCGGCGAGCTGGTGGAGGTGCGCCGCCTGGAGGTCGGCGATGCGGTCCATCAGTGCGCGATCGGCGGCGATGGTCGTGTCCAGCTCGCGGCGCCGCTCGACGACGCCCTGAGGTATGGGGCCAAATCAAACCGACACAACATTCGGCACCCCGACCGATGGGGCCGAATCAAACCGTCAGGTGGGGCCAAAATCAAGCCGCTAAAGCCAGCCATCCCCACAGACACAGGCAGAACCGCTTACATCAAGCCGATCTTGCTGAGATCACCTCATTGTCTCCGCTGCATCTGCGCACTGGGCGAATCGGTGCGGTTCAACGATAATGCGGCCTTCTCCGGACTTGGGGAAAGGCGAGGCGGCGAATGCGCGTGATGACGTGGAATGTGTGGTGGCGCTTCGGCCCATGGGAGCAACGGCAGAAGGCGATTCTGAGCGTGTTGCGCGACCTGCAACCCGATGTCATCGGGATGGCAGAAGCGACTTGGGGACTCGGCAGTCGACATCGGCAACGCCGTGCTGAGCCGATGGCCTGTCGTGGACCGCGCTGTGGTGTGGCTGCCTTACGCCGAGGGCGACGACGACGGACGTCTGGCTCTGTATGCCAGGCTGGCCGCGCCTACACACGAAGTGCCCTTCTTCACCACCCATTTGACCTCGGCCATTCATGCTTCGGCTGTGCGCTGCGAACAGGTCAAGGTGCTCGCCGAGTTCATTGCGGCACACCGCAGCGGGACTCTCTATCCCCCGGTAGTCACCGGGGATCTCAACGCGTGGCCGGAGTCCGACGAGATCCGCCTGCTCGGTGGCTACAAGACGGCGCCCGCCGTTCCCGGCCAAGTCCTCCTCGACGTTTGGGAGTACGCCGCCCCCGCGGCGCCGTCGGCCACTTGGGACGCGGCAAACCCGTACGTCGCGGCGGCATTTGACCCGAGCGTTCGGGTCGACTACATCCACGTGGGGCCGCCCGGCCCTGGTGGCCTCGGTCGAGTCTGCTGCGTTCAACGCGCAGTCGACGGCCCAGTCGACGGCGTATGGCCGTCTGATCATGCTGCCGTCGTTGCCGACCTGGCAGCTGCCCCTCCCGAAAACGGTTAGGCGGAGCAACCACCCTCTGCCACTGGGCCATGGTCTTGTCGGCAGAGCGTTGTCAGTGGTGGCTGGGAGGATCGCCGCCATGGCCGATCTTTCTGCCGCCATCGCGGACTATTGGGACGCTGCTGCTGCGTCGTTCGACGAGGAGCCCGATCACGGCCTGCGGGCCGACCGTACGCGGGCAGCGTGGGAAAGCCTGATCCGCGAGTGTTTGCCTGATGCTCCGGTCGATGTGCTCGATGTGGGCTGCGGCACCGGTTCGTTGTCGTTGCTGCTCGCTGAGGCCGGACACCGCGTCACCGGCGTTGACCTGTCGGCTGAGATGATCGAGAAGGCCCGCGCGAAGTTTGCTGCCGCGGACCTGGAGAGTCGTTTCCTGGTGGGTGACGCATCTGTGCCACCGACCGGGGACGAGACGTTCGACGTGGTGCTGTGCCGCCATCTGGTATGGACGCTGCCTGACCCGGTGGCTGCGCTGGGTGAGTGGGTGGCGCGGCTGCCACCGGGCGGCAGGCTTGTGCTCATCGAGGGGCGGTGGCGTGAGGCCACGCAGGACAGCACACCGTACGTATCCGGAGCCGACGTGCTGCCGTGGCAGGGCGGGGTGAGCGCGACGGACTTGGCTGCTTACGTGCGCCCACTGGTGGCTGACCTGCGCGTGCTTCCCCTCAACGAAGACCCGCGGTTGTGGGGTGGTCCCGTGGTCGACGAACGCTACGCCGTGGTTGCCGAGATCGCCGGCTGAGCCCGTCCGCCGCGCCCTTGATTGCTTGGAGTCAGACTTGGGATATCGGCTGCTCGGAGGCGAAGGCGAGGAAGGCCGACCACTCCTCTGGGGTGAAGGCGAGCGAAGGGCCCGAAGGGTCCTTGGAGTCCCGTACGTGTACGGCGTCGGGGCAGGTGGCTATCTCGACGCAGGCTTCGTCCTGGCCACCGCTGTAGCTGGACTTGCGCCATTCGACGGCTACTTCGATGCAGGCTTCGCCCTGGCCGCCGCTGTAGCTGCTCTTGAACCACGCCAGTTCGGTTTTCATGCCTCTCCTGTCAGCAGATGCTGAATGAAGGCTCGCGACGCCTCGGCGTCGAGGGCCTGTGCTCGGATTGTGCCGTACCGGTGGCACATATCGCTGATGTCGTCGGGCTCTGTGAGGAAGTAGCTGCCCTGCTGGCCCTCGACGTACCCGATGGTGTGGTGGTCCGGGGTCTCCAGCAGCGTCATCGGGCCATCCACGCCTGCGTTGGTCTCTCGGGAGAGCGGCATGATCTGCAACTCGAAGTTGTGCAGGTCGGAAAGCTTGAGTAAATGCCTCAACTGGCCCTCCCACACCGCTCGTCCGCCGGTCTTCCGCAGCAATACGGACTCCTCCAGGACGAACGTCATCCGGCAGGCGGGCTTGCGGGTCAACAGCTTCTGTGTGCGCAGCCGGGCCTGGACGGCCTGCTCGATCTCCTCGTCGTCCATGCTGGGGCGTACGGACCGGAACACCGCACGGGCGTATTCCTCGGTCTGCAGCAGACCGTGCAGGAAGTGGGTGCAGTAGACGTGCAGAGCCAGCGCCTCGGCCTGGAGGTTCACGTACTCCTCCGCCCACGCCGGGTGGTGCTTCTCCGCGACGTCGCCCGTCATCACGCGTAGCACCCCGCCCGCGCCGAGCGCGTCGTCCACCGCGTCAACATAACCAGGCTTGGGTGGCCGTTCGCCGCGCTCCACCATCGCGATCATCGACTCCGAGTACGGGACCAGCTTGGCGAGATCGCCGCGGGTCATGTCGAGTCGCTCCCGCAGGAACCGGGACTGCTTGCCGAAGATCTTGAGGCTCGCCGGTGGTTCGTTGTTCCGCGCCATCGATGCCCCCCTTGGCGTACGCCGCTCGTACCGCATCGCACAGACCGCACAGTCGTCACACACCGTCGCACGGTCGTGCCGATTCTGTGACCAGGCTATACGCGACGCGGCAGCGTGGATGCCGTGACGAATGAGCTCCGCCTCCTGCCCTGGACGTCGCCGGACGGCAAGCCCTGCTATCTCTCCTCCGACGGCGCCGGGTACGTGTCCCAACTCGCCGACGCCGTGGAGGCCATGCAGCTCGAGGTCGGCCAGGAGCTCCTGCACCATGCCCGCGCGATGCTCGCCGCACGAACCATCCCGCCCGAGGAGTTCCGCTTCCTCTCCGCCCGCCTGGCCGAAGCGCTGCACGACGTCCTGCACGTGGCCCGAATCCGCGGCCCACAATCCCCCACATGCACCACACCAGCGGGCCCGGCCCCGCAGTCACCCGAGACGGGGCGGCGTCCCGTGCCCACAGGGCCGCGCACCGGAACCTCTTCCCCGTCACCGTCAGCGAGAGAGGGCGTGGATGTCGGATGAGCGTGCATCCGTGAGGTCGCCACTGGGCGGAGATGTTGTGTCGCCCGCCGGGCCGTGGCGCCGCGCCCGGGTATGCGGCAGGGCCTCGTTCCGTACGCCGGAGAGGATCTCGTGCACGCCCAGGCCCTGCGGGTGCCGGCGGATGGCCCGTACGTACCAGGCGACAAGGGCGAGAATGCCGGTCGGCACGAACAGCAGGACGAAGCCGCTCGCCGGGTCGGCCGCCAGACTGTAGAGCACCTCCCGGTACCCGATCTGGCTCAGGCTCCCCACGGCGTCGGAGGCACGGATGACGGAGGAGTCGCCCAAGACCGCGCCTGCTGCGAGCCATACGACGAGAAGTGGCGGCCCGAGCAGGACGGTGCGCAGCGCGAGCCCGAGCGGCCCGGGCCGGGAGCCGTCCGTCGTCACCAGCTTCAGCAGGAGCACATGCTTGCCCGGGGTCGCTCCGGTCGCCCACGGCAGGACCACGAACCAGAGCGCGAAGGCGACAGGCGGCACCCACGGCACGGCCGCGGACCCCACCACGTACAGCACGATGCCGGCGACGGATGCGGTCGCCAGCGCAATGCCCGTCAGGTCCAGCAGCAGCGCGAGCAGGCGTCGCCCGAAGGGCACCTTGGTCAGGTCCAGCGCGCGGTCGTCCAGGGTGTCCAGATCGGGCAGCGCGCGGGCGATCGGGCCGACGGCGGCCCAACCGATCGCCGCGCCAGCCGTGTTGACGATGAGATCGTCGACGGCGAAGAGGCGGTACGGGCACGCGTACAGGCCCCAGAGCCCGGTGTACTGGGTCAGTTCGAGGAACAGGGACCCGGCGAATCCCGCTGCCGTGGCCGCGATCAGGCCGCGCCGGAAGTGGATCCGCACGAAGACCCCGACGGGCAGCAGCAGGAGGAGGTTGAACACGGTCTGCCAGACGGCGGAGTTGCCGAGCACCAGGGCGTCGAGCGTGACGCGGCCGTGTGCCTCCTTCCAGATGTCCGCGAATGCGGTGCCGGGTGTGAACTGCGGCTCGGCGAAGGAGGGGTACTTCGCGCAGACGTCCACCGACGGGGACGGGAGCGGCACGACCGTCAGGCAGAAGGCGGAGAGCGCGTAGTACACGCCGCCGTAGAGCGAGAGGGTGCGCCAGCGCGTCATGATGCCGTGCCGCCGGTAGAGGACGATCGCCGTCGGCACGAACATCAGGAGCGCGAGTCCCGGGAAGAGCAGTGCCGCCGTACGGATGGGCAGCAGATAGGCGTCCGTCATGAGGCGGGACTATACATGCCGTGTATACACACGATGTAGAGAGGGGTCATCGCCTGGGCGATACGGCCGGTGAGCCAGGGTGGCTGCCCCCGGCCCGCCGGCCGTCCTGCTTTCTCAACCGCGCCCTTCTCCTTCGGCCCTACTTCAGGGCGTAGGCGTCGTAGACGGTCTGGTCCAGCTTTCCGCCCTGCTCATCGGTCACGTGCAGGCGCAGGGCGACCTTCCCGTCCGTGTCGGACAGCTTCGGATGCTGGATCAGCGCCCGATAGCTGCCGTCCGGGAGCTTGACCGGCTCGTGGGTCTGCTGCCAGGTCTTGCCCTTGTCATAGGAGACCTCCAGCTTGACCTCCTTGATCGGGACCGGCGGTGCATCCATCTGCGTCTCGGGTTTGAACTTCAGGGCGAACGGCTGGCCGGCGCGAGCCGCGTTGTCGCCGTCGAGCGCCAGGTCCCAGAAGTTCTTGATGAGCTGCAGCACTGTCCACTTGTCGTCCGGGGTCTTCTCCGAGCGGAAGGTCCACGCGGTGTTGCTGGTGGTGGCGAACTCCCAGCCGGGGATCTGCTCCTTGACGTCCAGCTCGATCCGGTAGGTGGCGGGGTCGGGGTTGTCCAGCTCCAGCGTTCCGTTCGGGTGATCGCCGGTGCCGACGAGTTCGTCGCCCTCGTAGACCCGCACCGTGGCGGACGGAACGTAGAAGTTCATCCCGTGCTCCGGATCCGAGTCGGTGACCTCACCGATGTTCATGAAGAGGGTGTTGCCCTGCCGGGCGGACGGCACGTGGATATCGGTCACTCCCGGTCCCAGCGGGGCCTTGAACCACTCTTCGGTCCGGTGATCGCCGGGCTTGTACTTGTGGCCGAAGATCACCGTGGAGAGGTCCGGGAACCGCGCGAAGACGGATTGGCCGTACCGGGTCTCGCCGTCCGCGATCACGTACAGCTTGTGCTGGTGCGGGTGGGGCACCGTCCGAATCGCGGGCGACGAGAAAATCTCCCACGGCCGGACCCCGAACGCGGAGTAGGCGCCGAGCTGGCCGGGGGACACCGCGTGGAGCGTGGTGTCCACCGTCGCGAGCTTGTCGGCGCCGAGCCGGTAGGTGAGGGAGTCCGGTATGCGGTTCGGCTCGGGCAGCACGATGGAGTAGTCGTACGGGCCGCCGGCGACGGCGTCGATGTCGAGGTGGACCGGGCCGGCCTTGAGGAGGTCGAGGAGCTTGTGGCCCTCCTCGTAGTCGATCTGCATCGGCGGGATCGGGGAGCGGAACACACCGGGATCGCGGAACATCCCCGGCTCGTTGCCGTAGATCAGGGTGGCCTTCGCCCCGTTGGCGGCGGCCGTCGCGATCAGAGCATTCGACGACCCGGCTTCGGGGTTGGCGACGATGAGAGCGATCTTGCCTTTGACGTCCTTGTCCTTGTAGTCCTCGGGTGCCCCGGCACCCACGTCGATGACCTCCAGGCGGTGCTTGCCGTCGAGCGGCGGGTTGGTGAACCCGCGGAACCCCATGTACGTCGGGTGCAGCTCCACACCCGAGTCCACTGTGCTGACCCGCCTCAACCGCGGTGCGATCAGGTGCTCGCGGGTGGCGTACTCGAACTTGCCTGTGGCCGCGGCCTCGGAGGGCACGGCGGACAGCTTCGTCGCCGCGACGCCCGGTGCCGAGCTGACGGCGAGGTTCACCTCACCCGCTTGCCGGTAGACCTTCTGCTGGAGGTCGTACACCTCGGTGTCGGAGTGCGGAACGGTGATGTTCACCGGCTTCGCCTGGCGCGCGTCGAGGACGAGTTCGCGGTCCCCGGGGACCTTGAAGTCCGGGAAGGCGAAGGCGGTCTGCTCGATCTCGTGCCGGTTGTGCTCGTCCTTGGTGTACACGAAGGCCGTCACCGAGAACGGGCCCTCGTCGTAGACCTTGGCGGTGCCCTCGCCGGTGGTGCCGTCGATCTCCACGCTCACGTCGTCACCGGTGGCCTGGCTGGCCAGGACGACCCATGCCGATGCCGGCCGCCCCTGACGGTCCAGGGCCTTCAGCGAGACCCGGTGCACCTGGAGCTTGGTGAAGCCGAGGGCGGTGCGCAGCACCGTGGAGCCGTCGCCCGAGGCCGCGGTCAGGGCGCCGCCGAAGATGCCGAGGTCGCCCTTGGTGACGTCGAGGGTGACCGTGGCGTCGGCGGTGCCTCCGGCGGGGACGGTGAGATTGGCCGGTTCGACCTTGAGCAGGTCGCCGGCCGCCGGGGTGCCCTTGTCGTTCGTGGCCGCGGCCTTGAGGTCGAGGGTGACGGGCTGGTCGCCGTCGTTGCGGTAGGTGACGGTCTTCGTCACCGGGTCCACGTCGTCGAAGGGGCTCTCGAAGTAGCCGAGGTTGAGGCTCCCGGTCGACGCGCTCACGGTCTGGGCGCTCGCCCGGGCCACGTCCACGCGCCCGGAGCCCTGCTGGAACGGGGTCAGATCGGGCAGCCCCTTGGCGGTGCTGGTGAGCGCGGCCTTGAGGCGGTCCGCCTTCCAGTCCGTGTGCTGCTGGCGGAGCAGCGCCGCGGTGCCGGAGACATGCGGGGTGGCCATCGAGGTGCCGCCGGCCCGTGCGTAGTTGTCGTCGACGGGGTCGTGGTCGCCGACCGGGGTGCCCTTGACCCGGGCGGCGGCGATGCCGACGCCGGGTGCGGTGATCTCGGGCTTGATCGCGTTGTCGCCAATACGCGGGCCCCGGCTGGAGAAGTCCGCGAGTTCGTCCCGCTTGCTGACCGCGCCCACGGTCAGGGCGGCGTCGGCGGCGGCGGGCGAGCCGATGGTGCGGGCCTGGGGACCCGCGTTGCCTGCGGCCACCACGAACAGCGCGCCGGTGGACTTGGTGAGGTTGTTGACCGCCTGGGAGGACGGGTCGGTGCCGTCACTGGCCTGGTCGCCGCCCAGGCTCATGCTGACGACCTGGGCCTTGCTCGCGGCCCACTCCATACCCGCGATGACCTGCGACTCCGATCCCGATCCGTCATCGCCGAGCACCTTGGCGTTGATCAGGCCGGCGTCCGGTGCCACGCCCTTGTACTTGCCGCTGGATGCGGCCCCACTTCCGGCGATGGTGGAGGCGACATGCGTGCCGTGCCCGGTTCGGTCATCGGTGCCGGTGTCGCTTCCGCTGAAGTCCTGGGCATCCGTGATCTTGCCTTCCAGGTCCGGGTGCTTGGCGATCCCGGTGTCGAGCACGGCGACGGTGACGCCCTTGCCGGTGTACCCGGCCTTCCACGCATCCGGTGCGCCGATCTGCGGAACACTCACATCCAGGCTGGACTTCACCTTGCGGTCCAGCCACACCTTGGCGATCCCGTTCGACAGCTTCGCCGACCGCATTGCTGCCGCCGTGGGGAGGACACCCGGCTTGAGCCCGGTGAGCTCCTGCCAGAAGTCGGACGCCTGCTTCTTGTTCTCCCGTACTGCGGTGGCGTTGATGCTCCGCAGTTCGCGGACCTTGGCACTGCCGTCGAGCGCAGGCCGGTCCGCCTGGCCGCTGGCGGTCCGCTTCCCGTAGGAAAGGATCAATGGCAACGTTGTCAGCTTGCGGTCGTCGTACCCGTCCTTGATCAGCCGGGTGATGTTGAACAGCTCCCGGTCGAGTACGCCCGCCGCCACATAGGGCGCGGCCTGCTTGGGGAAGAGGTAGGACTCCTTGCCGACCGTTTTCGCGATGTGGCCCGTACCGCTGCTGGACTGTATGGAGGCCGCGATCCGCCCGTCGGGCTGGACGGCCGCGGAGATGACGTCACCGGTCACCAGGGTCAGGGTGTGGGTTCTCGCCTTGCCGGGGGCGTCGAATCTGGGGTGCTCTAACGATGTTGTGGGGGATGGCGTCGGACTCGGGTCAGCGATGGCCGGAGGCATCCCTCCGACCATGAACGCCATGCCGATACCGGCTGCCCAGACCCTCGAGCGCGTGCGCATCGGTGCTCCCTTCAGATCGTGCTGTAGGGGCGTCTTTGCACGGCGATTGTGAAGGTATAGACCAATCCCCGCCAGCACGCCGACCGAGGTTTCTGTCAAGCCGCAGGTCAGAAGACTTAAAAATTAATCCGGCGAGCTGACGACCCGTCCGAAATGCACAGTTCATGCCACTAGGGGCCCATCCCGCCACGGGCCGGTCGTCGGACCTTTCGCCGTTGGTCTGTACCTTGACAGCCGAAGAGGTCTAGTCCAGCCTTCGTTGGCGATGGAGTAGCAAGCGCCATTCGGAAGTCGTGCACCGATCACGCCCGGGCCTTCGCTCCAGCGCACAATCGATCGCCTTCCGGTCCGGGTGCCGTGTCACACAGCGCTCTCCAAAGGAGTCGATCATGCGCTGGACCAGGACATTCGCAGCTTTATCTGCAGTAGTTACCGTGCTTGTGCCCACCACGCCTGCACAGGGCGCGGTGTCGGACACGGCCGACCGGGCGCCGGCCGCCGGCCGTGCGTCGAACCCGGTGACCCACTCTGCGACGCTCCTCACCGGAGATCGGGTCATTGTCACCCAACTCCCCGACCGGCGGTACGAGCTCAGGGTGCTCCCGGGGCCGGGCCGCAAGGACATCGGATTCATCAAACACATATCCAGAGACCAGGACGGCGTTGACCGTATCGTGGTGATTCCCGACGACGCACGGTCACTGGTGTCGTCCGGTGCGCTCGACGGCAACCTGTTCGACGTCGCGGAACTGGTGCGTCAGCACCGGGACGACAAGTCCCGCAGCACGTTGCCGTTGCTCGTCTCCTCCCGGTCCGACAAAACCCCGGCCAAGGTCGGGATCGCCAAGGTGACCCGCCGACTGCCCAGCCTTGGCGGCTCGTCGGTCGTCGCCGACAAGAACCAACTCGGCAAGCTGTGGGCCTCGCTGATCACCCACGACGCCGGGAAGCACAGCAGGCTCAAGGACGGAGTCACCAGGATCTGGCTCGACGGCGAGGCGCGCCTCACCGACGAGGAAAGCAACACCCAGATCGGCGCACCGGCCGCGTGGGAGGCGGGGTACACCGGGAAGGGCGTGACCGTCGCTGTCCTCGACGGCGGCTACGACGCCACCCATCCCGACTTCGGCTCTGCCGTTGCCGAGGGCAAGGACTTCACCAATAGCCCGGACGGAGTCAAGGACACCTTCGGGCACGGCACCCATGTCGCCTCCACCATCGCGGGATCAGGAGCCGCATCCAGCGGCAAGCACAAGGGAGTTGCCCCCGACGCCCGGCTGCTGGTCGGCAAGGTGTGCGGCGCGGAGTCGTGCGACTTCTCGGCCATCCTCGCCGGGATGGAGTGGGCCGCGCAGCGGGCGAAGATAGTCAACATGAGCCTCGGCGGCCGTGCCACCGACGGAACCGACCCGCTCTCCGCCGCAGTGAACCGGCTCTCCGCCCAGTACGGCACCCTCTTCGTCGTCGCCGCGGGCAACAGCGGAAGCGCGTCGGGCACGGTGGCCACCCCGGCCGCAGCCGACGCCGCCCTCGCCGTCGGCAGCGTGTCCAAGACCGATGAGGTGAGCGGGTTCTCCTCGCGCGGGCCACGGGTCCGCGACTTCGCGGTCAAGCCTGACATCGCCGCGCCTGGTGAGTCGATCGTCGCGGCGCGCGCCGCGGGCACGTCCATGGGCACGCCCGTCGACGACCACCACACCACCGCCAGCGGCACCTCTATGGCCAGCCCGCATGTGGCGGCGAGCGCCGCGATCCTGGCCCAGCAGCACCCCGACTGGTCGGGCAAGGAGCTCAAGGCGGCGCTGACCAGCACCGCCAAGCCCGTTGCCGACGCAGGCGTCTTCGACCAGGGGAGCGGCCGGGTCGACCTCGCCCGGGCCGTCAAGCAGACCGTCCGCGCCACCACCACCGCCGTCGACTTCGGGCTGTTGAAGTACCCGCAGACCGATCTGCCGCCCGTCACCAAGTCCGTGGCGTACACCAACGACGGCGACGCTCCAGTCACCCTGTCCCTCCAGGTCACTGGGGCGGGACCGGGCGGAGCCGGGCTGCCTGACGGTGCGTTCGCCGTTGTAGACAACGATGTCACCGTGCCTGCGCACGGCTCGGCCACCGTCGACCTTACGGTCACGCCCAAGGCGCTGCTCGCAGGCGCCCTCGGCAGCTTCGGCGGGCACGTCACCGCGACCGGGCCCGACGGCGCCACCGTCACCACGCCGTTCGCCGCGACCACCGAGCCCGAGTCGTTCGAGCTGACGGTGAAGGCCGTCGACCGCGCGGGCAATCCGGCCAGCCCGGACCTCGACCACTACGTCGATCTGATCAACCTCGACAGCGGCGACTCCCCCGAGTTGCCGCCGCTGACGGACGGCGTGCTGACCGTACGCGTCCCCAAGGCGACGTACGGTCTGAACGCGCTCGTCGACACGCCGAAGCCAGGCGAGCCGGCGCAGACGGCCAGCAGGACGTGGGCGAGCGTCCCGCAGATCGTCCTCGACAAGCCCACGACGATCACCCTGGACGCCCGGGAGGGCACGAAGATCGAGGTGAAGGCCGACCAGCCGGACGCCGTACGCCACGTCGCGGACATCGACCAGATCTACGTGGTCGGTGACGCCGGCGACGGCACCGTGCAGACCAACTACCGCAGCTACCGCGGCGAGGAGCTCTACGCCATCCCGGCGAAGGCCGACCCCGCCAGGTTCGACTTCGGCATCTACCAGACCCTCCTGCCGCCCCCGGGAAGCAGCGAGAGGTACGCGTACTACGTCGCCCAGCCGTCGTCGGGCGGGATCCCGGACTCGCTCAGCTACCGGGTGCGCGACCGTGAGCTGGGGGAGGAGCGCGCGCTGTACCGCGCGCAGGGCATCGACGCCCTCGGCACCCGCTCCTCTACCCCGGCCTACCTGCCGAACCAGCGCGTCGTGAACGCGGCCTTCGACGACATCCCGCTGCCGTCGAGGCGCACGGAGTTCTACTCGGCGAGGGAGGGCATCGAGTGGAGCCACTACCTGTGGCAGCGCCCGACCGACGTACCGGAGATCAGCGACTTCGACGGGCACGTCGAGGCCGGGTACTACGGCTACAAGCCGGGTGAGCGGCGTACGCACACCTGGAACACCGCGGTGCTCGGCTCCGACATCTCCATGCACCCGTGGAACCGGGTGGTCAGGCAAGGCAACAACCTGCTCGCCCAGGTCTGGCCCTACTCGCCGGGCGATCCCGGCCACTCCGCCCCCTCCGGACTCAGCGCGCCGTACATCACCGCGCAGACCACGCTCGCCAAGGAGGACGGCACGGTGATCGGGACCGCGCCACGGCCGTGGGGCTTTTGGGCCATGCCCGCGGAGAAGGGCCGCTACACACTGGAGGTGAAGTCGAACCGCAGCCCCAAGTGGGCGTCCCTGGCGCCTGAGACCACCACCACGTGGTCGTTCCTCTCCGAGAACGTGGCCGAGGCGACGTACCAGCCGCTGCTCACGCTCAGCATGACCGGACCGTTTGACACCTACAACCGGATACCCAACCAGCCCTGGTTCCCCCTGAGGATCACCGCCGGCGCGCAGCCGGAGTCCACGGGGACCGGCCAGGTGGAGAAGGTCACGGCCGAGCAGTCCGCAGACGACGGTAAGACCTGGCAGCCCGCCGAGGTGACGCACATCGACGGCGACACCTGGGGCGC
Organism: Streptomyces sp. KR80; assembly: GCF_052245555.1. NCBI lineage: Bacteria > Bacillati > Actinomycetota > Actinomycetes > Kitasatosporales > Streptomycetaceae > Streptomyces > Streptomyces sp. KR80. The sequence continues at coordinate 48,025 of NZ_JBQQCD010000021.1, read as the reverse complement.
GCTGCTCGCCAGGCCATCGGACGGAGCGCAGTTCGTCTCCCTGCGCGTCAAGGCGGAGGCGGCGAATGGCGACTCGGTAGAGCAGACCACGATCCGCGCCTACGGCCTGAAGGGCTAGGCGTGCGGCTCGCCGGCCGGGGCCCTTTTTGCGGGCCCCGGCGGCGTGCTGGTGCGCGCGAACGATGCGACCCAGTCTGGAACTTCCAGGCGATCGCGTCGATCACCTCACGGTGGTCACGCCACCGGGGACCTCGCTGGGGCGTCCGGTCCGGAAGCAGGGGCTCGGCCTAGAAGTCGGCGCGCGTGAGCGTGTCGGAGCGGAGGACGGACTCCAAGTCGTACGTGCTCGTGTAGGTGTCGCGGATGTACTCGATGTCGGCGTCGCGAGCGTGGGCCTCCGTCGCGGGATAGAGGACGATCAACTCGTAGGAGCGCTCACGATTGATGTCCCCCTCCTTGTCTCGCCATTGACCGCGACCCTGCTGGATCGTCAGTCCGGACGGGAATCGCGGGGTGATGTGGTCCGCCACGAACTCGAGGAACTCCTTCTCCGGAATGGGCGGCTTGCCGCCGTGGCGGCCCGTGCCGAAGAAAAGGTGGGTTGCCACGTACGGCTTGCCGCGGCCGATGTCGGACGCCACCGGAGAAACCGGAGAAGCGGTCCGTTCGTGGGCGTCGGAGAAGGGGCGGGCGACGGATGCCCCGGCGGCGAAGGCCACGACCGCCACGACTGCGGTGAGCCGCAGTCGCGCTGTGGTGAGTGACATGGTTGCGGGTTCCTTTCGCTCAGCGGCCGGCCGTTCGGCCCGTGTCCCCTGTCCGAGCTGTCATGCCTCAAATGCCCGTCGGTACTTACTGGTTGAACCGGCGAAAGCCTACGCGCCCCGCAGCCGGAAGCGTCAACTGCCCGTTAGATCGCGGTGATAAGGTGCGCACGTTCCGTAAGGTCTTGACCTGCCCTGTGAGGTGTGGATGACCGAGGGCCAGGAGGAGTCGATGTTCGCGGAGCGACTCGGCGAACTGTTCAGCAAGAGCCGCCTACGGGGCGGCCGCCTGGGCCGGACGCACGGAGCGGGAGATCTCAAGCGGTTGGCTGCGACCTGCGATGAGCTGCTCGCCCGGCTGAACCTGCCCGAGGGGGCCGATATCTTCACGCTCTGCGAGCGGCTGGGCCGCGAGCGCGGGCGGCCGGTATTCCTCGTGCCGGTCGAACTGCGAAATCCCAAGCTCTTCGGAATATGGTTCGCCACCGATGGGGCGGACTTCATCGCGTACGAGAAATGCACCAGTGCGCTCCACCAAGAGCACATCATCGCGCATGAACTCGCCCACATCGTCAGCGGTCACCGCGGTATCGGCGGCGGGCTGGACGACGCCGGTGTGGAGCAGCTCTTCCCGAGCCTCGATCCGCGTGTAGTCCGTGCCATGCTGCAGCGTTCGGGCTACTCCGACAGCGATGAACACGAGGCGGAGACGCTGGCTTCGCTGCTGCTCGCCCGGCTTCGGCGGCCGCCGGCGGAACACGTGTGGCAGGTGCCGCCGACCGAGGCCGAGACCGTAGCGCGCATCGAGAGCGTCGTCGGCCTCCCGCGCACGGGGCGTGAAGTCGGCGCGCATCAGGCCGATTCCGAGCCCGAGTCCGATTCCGATTCCGAGTCCAATTCGACGTCCGATTCTGATTCCGTATCCGAATCCGAGTCCGGTGTCGGCTACGAGTTCCACCGCGCGTCCCCATCCGAGTCCCCGCCGGAGCCTGAGGTCCCCTGAGCATGTTCTACCAAGTCCTGTCCTGGGTGTGCGCCTTCGCCGGGCTGGCCGCCTTCTCCTACAAGGTTCCCGCTCTGCTGCGGCACCCAAGAGATCCCGCGCTGATCGCGCTCTGTATTTACTTTCTGGGCTCGGGCCTGAGCTTTCTGGTGGACCTGGATCCCATCCATTCCAGCGTCGCGGAGTTCTTCGGCTACCCCAACATCACCACGATCATGACCCAGACCGCGGTCGTCGTGCTCACCGCGGCTCAGCAAGTCGTCCTGGTCCACTGGTCCCACGCTCCCGAGGAAGCCCGGCCCAGGGCCCGGCGGCGGATCATCGGATTCGGACTCGCGGCAGCCGTCCTGGTCGGTCTCTTCTTCCTGGTGAGTACGCCCAAGCGGGAGTCGACGGCCGAGACGACTCTCCTGCTGAACATGGAGAATCCGCGCTACGCCGTATATCTCTGCCTCTATATCGGCGTGTGCGCGGTCGGGCAGATCGAGGCGGTGCGGCTCTCGCTCCGCTATGCGAAGATCGTCAACCGCTCCTGGCTGCGGCGCGGCATGTGGGCCGTTGCCACGGGAGCAAGCTTGGTCCTCGTGTACTGCGCCATCAGGTACACCGAGATAGCCGGGACCCATCTGGGCTACGACATGAAGTCCTGGGATCCCCTCTACTGGATCGCCGGGAGCTTCGGAGCCCTCTTCCAAGTCTTCGGCTGGACCGTCCCATCCTGGGGGCCGCGGCTCTCAGGGGCGTGGCGCTGGATGGTGAACTACCGTGCGTACCAGCGCCTGAGGCCGCTGTGGTGGGCGCTGTACCAGGCGACGCCCGCTATCGCCCTGTCCGACCCGCCCTCCCGGCTCGCCGATCTGGTTCCCCGGCGCGGCCTGGAATACCGCCTCTACCGCCGGGTCATCGAGATCCGCGACGGCCAGCTGGCGCTGCGCTTCTTCATGGACCCACCTGCCGTACGGAGGGAGGCCGAGGCCCGGGGCCTGTCCGAGGACCGTACGCCCGCTGCGTGCGAAGCTCTCCTCATCCGGTCCGCCTTGTGCGCCCGGCGCGGCGCATCGGCTCCGGCCGCTGATTCCTCCTCCGGCGACGACTCCTTCACCTTCGCCCCGGACCTGCAGGGCGACCTGGCCAGGGAAATCGACTGGCTGCTGGAGGTCTCCCGGGAATTCAACCGCTTGCCCTCGTTGGAGGAGCCGGACGATGGATCCGCACGCGGAGCAGCGCTTCGCCCAGGCGGTCGCCGAGACGACGCGGAGCTTGATCGCCCTGGACGGTGAACGCGGCGCCATAACCACCGCCCGCAGTGCTGAGCGAGCCGTCGCGGCCGTCCGGGAACAGTGGCGCACCCTGCGCCACCGCCATGCCCGTACGGGCGACGACGCCTGCGCGGCGGTCGCCGAGCTGTTGGAGATCGCCGGCTGGATCTCCTTCGACGCCGAGCGGCAGACGCGGGGCCACGCCCTGAACCGGCAGGCGTTGCGGCTGTCGCGTACCTGCGGGGACCGGTCCACGGAACGCCTGGTGCTGCTGAACATGAGCATGCAGGCGGCGCACGTAGGGCGGCCGCGCGACTCGTACCTCCTCGCCGCGTCGGCCCTCGACTCGGGGGCGCTCTCGTCCAGAACCGCAGCGCCGTTCCGGCTGCGCCAGGCGCGCGCGTTCGCGCTGTCCGGGCGGCGGCAGGAGGCGCTCCGGGCGTTCGATCACGCCCGGAGCCTGTTCGCCGACGGATGGTCCCGGCACGATCCGCCGTGGACCTGGTGGCTCGATCAGGAGGAGCTGGACGGGCACCACGGCTGGACGTACGCGGCGCTCGAGGAGTGGGACAGGGCCATTCCGCTTCTGCGGAGCGCGGTGGACGGCCCGCAGGGCCCCTCCTATCGCATCCTGTTCACCGCGGAGTTGCTGTGCTGTCTGGTGAACGCCGGAGCGTGGCGCGATGCGGAGGATCTGATGGCCGATCTCATCCCGCATGCGGGCGCGATCGGTTCGGGGCGCGCGGTGACCTCGATCAGACGGGCTGTGGCGATCGTCAGGGCTCGGCGCGGAACCCGGCGCGGCGCACTCTCCTCCCTGCAGGACGCGGCCGGACTCCTCGACACGAGCCTGCGCTGCCGCGTCTGTCGCAGCGCCAAGAACGCCTCGGCGTCGTGAACGGCCGTACCACCGCGTCCGCTTGAGGTCAGGTGATGTCCCGTCACCGAAGTGCCGGGTGCGGCACACTTGTGACACAGCTCGTTGCCGCACACGGGTGACACGGGTGACACGGGGGAGTGCCGCAGTGAACCGCCGCCTGTCCATCGTGCTGGCCGGGGGATCCACCCTGGCTCAGGCGACTCTCCTGTTCGCGTTCCACCCGCTGAGCCTGCGCGTCTTTGGCGACGATGCCGGCCGCCTCCCCGAAGACATCCGGGTGCTCGGCCTCAGCGTCAACGGCTTCGTGGTGACGGACACTGACCACCTCGGCGGGTGGCTGCCGCAGCTGGTCTTCCTCGTCCTCTCCGCGGTGCTGACGTACGCGGTACTGCGGGCCGCTCCGGGTGTCCGACCACGGATCTGTACGGTCCTGGAGCTGATTGGGGCGATGTTGCTGGCGGCCGGGCTCGCCGAGCTGCTGGACCGGGCCATGGACACGGCCTTGCGTCGTGCGGATCAGACGTACATCGAGTGGTTCATCGGGGACCAGCTCCAACAGACGCAGGTGGCGTCGGCGCAGTTCGCGCTGTTGACCGCCTGGCCACTGGTCATCACATGGACGACGGTGTGGCGCTTGCGGCGATGGCCGCCCTTCCAGCCGCTGATGGGATCGACGGATACGGCCGACGGCTGCGGGGCCACAGCGGAACCGGCACCGGTGCTCCCCACGGCGCGCGAGCGCCGCGACGCGGTGGCCGCCGGGCTGACGGTGGTGGTGCTGCTGGCGGTCGCGGGCGGACCGGTATTGCGGCACAGCAACACACAACACTTGGAGCAGTCCTCCTCTCTCACCTTCGACCCAGACCTCGTGAGTCCGTACTACCCACCGGACTTGATCCAGGAGTGGAGCGGAGTCCTCTACCCTGCGCTGCGCATGCGTCCCCTCAGGACCGAGCACGTCAGTGGGTGGCTCGCGACCCTCGCGATCTGCCTCGTTCTGCTGGCGGTGCTGGCGGCAGCGCTTCGTGCCGTGGCCGCACGCGCGGCGGGCAAGCACCCGCTGCGTGTGGTCATGGAGTGCTGGTCGGCGACCCTGCTCGCAGCCACGGCGGCCGCGCTCGTGGAGAGCACCCTGCTGCAGGGGCGCGGGATCGCCCCGCGCCGGGAGGACGTGAAGGTCGCCTTCGACGCGGCGAGCGCCGACGCCGTCCGGTTCGGCACGGTGTGGGGCTGGGCCACGGGCGCCGCGTTCATGGGCGCGGTGCTGGTGTTGACGCGTCGGGGACGCCGTAGAGAGCGGCGCGTGGACGAAGGGCGGCCGGGCCATGCCGAGTAACCGACCGGGGGTTCGCAGGACCGGGGCGCTCACTCGCAGGAGCATCCGCCGTGCCGGCCGGTCCGGTCCTGCCCAAGGGGCAACCCGGGACCGGCTGCGGTACTTGAGGAGTCCCGCCACCTGGCTGGCCGGGATCCTGCTGACGGTGGCGACCGTGACCTTCCAGGACGTGTTGATCGGCACGGTGAAGGCGGTCCTTCCGCTCGACAGCCTGCCCGACCGACTGTCGCCGCGGAACGCCATCGAGGTGGTCGAGGTCCGCAACGTCAAGGGGTTCGGCGCTTACCTAGTCCGTGGGGACGAGGAAGGACGCCTCGCCGCGCTGATGAAAGCCGGTGATTCCTCGTGGCGGGAGGTGGGCTACGTGGACGTCGGCCGTGCCGAGTGGATGGTCACCCTTCGGGGCCGCGCCGCCCAGCAGGTCCGGATCACCGACATCGTCCCCGAGCTGGAGGGCGGCAGGTGCTCATCGCCGCTCACCGGCAGCCTCGTCCTCGAGCCGTCGCAGGGCGTGGAGGACGTCATCCCACTCGTCGTCACCATCGATGATCCGGTTCCGACGCTGAAGGCTTTCCCGAGTAAGATCAACAGGATGGTGGAAGATGCGGAGCCGTACTTCACGGGCCCCAAGGCCCGGCACATCACGCTGAACCAGAACGAGAGCGAGGCGCTCGTCATCCAGGCGGAGTCGAACCGGGGCCACTGCCGCTGGCGCTATCGCATCCACTACCAAGTGGGCGGCAGCACAGCAGAGATGGTGCTCAGCCGTCCTGACGACAAGCCCTTCGAAATGACCGGCCATGTGCCGGACGCCAGCCGCTACACCTCCGTCTACGAACGCAACTTCGGCTGTGCCTCAGTCGGAGAGTGGATCACCGCAACCGGCGAGGAGTACGCCCGCGCGCTGCGCAAGGACTACGGGACAATCTGTCCCCGACCCCAGGATTGACAAAGCCTGACACGATGTGCCGACCTGTCGGCAGGTGATCAGGCGGCGAGGCCAGGCGAGAGGCAAAGCCCGACCCGAGAGAACCCCGGGCAAGAAAGGTCAGCGAGCTGACGGACCTTGACGCAAGGTCGAGGCTTGAGACTGTCTCGTCATGGCGATCAGGCTCTCTGCCGGCGAGTCGTCGCAGTCAGTCGGCGAATCGGCGGACGTAGTGCCTCTGCCAGGGCGTCTCGACGGCGTGGCGGTCGTAGTTCTGCCGCACGAAGTCCACGGCCTGGCTGGCCGGTACCCCGTCCAGGACGGCGAGACAGGCCAGCGCTGTGCCGGTTCGGCCACGGCCGCCGCCGCATGCCACCTCGACGCGATCGGCACGGGCGCGCGCCCACGCCTCCCCGAGGATGGCTCGGGCGTGCGTGCGGTTCCTGGGCAGCCAGAAGTCCGGCCATCGCAGCCACCGGGCTTCCCAGGAGACCTGGGGAGGTTGCTCACCGAGCAGATAGACAGCGAACGTGGGCGTCGGACTGGCCGGCAGCGGTCGGCGAAGTGCGCGCCCTCGAACCAGACGTCCGGAGGGAAGCCGCAGGACACCCGTGTCGGCGCCCTCCCAGGCCTCAGTCATCATCAGCTCACCGTAGCCACTGCCGTCATCGCACGCTCACGGCTCGGGGCCCGGGTGCTCGAGGATCGCGAGCCATAGCGTGGCGTACGGGTTGTGTAGGGGGTGCATGGCATCTCGCACTCACTCCGCGTCGGGGCGGAGGGGATCGCGGAGGGGATCACAGAGGGCATCGATGCGGTTCAGCTCGTCCGGCGTGAGCCGCAGTGCGCCGGCCGCCACGTTCTCCACGAGATGGTCGGGGTCGCCGGTGCCGGGGATGGCCAGTACGTGCGGGCCCTGGTGCAACGTCCAGGCCAGCCGGACCTGCGCGGGCGTCACACCGTGGGCTTGGGCGACGGCGATGACCTCGCTGCTGTCGGGGCTGACGGCGCCGCGTTCCCGCCCCTCGGCCGCGATGGCGAAGAACGGCACGAACGCAATGCCCAGTTCGCCGCAGGTCTGCAGCAGGGCATCGGAGTGCGGGCGCCGACTGTCCAAGCCGTAGCGATTCTGCACGCAGACCACCGGGGCTATGCCCCGTGCCTCGGCGAACTGGCCGGGGCTGACGTTGGAGACACCCAGATGGCGGATGAGCCCGGCCTCACACAGGTCGGCCAGCACACCGAAGTGCTCGGCGATCGAATCGGGGCCGTTGACACGCAGGTTCACCACGTCGAGGTGATCCCGGCCGAGTTGGCGCAGGTTCTCCTCGACCTGGCCGCGCAGCTGCTCGGGGGTGGCCCAGGGCAGCCAGGCACCCGACGGATCGCGCCCCGGACCAACCTTGGTGGCGATGACCAGGTCGTCGGGATAGGGGGCCAGGGCACTGTTGATCAGCTCGTTGGCGGAGCGCAGCGACGAGAAGTAGAACGCGGCAGTGTCGAGGTGATTGACGCCGAGTTCGATGGCGTCCCGCAGGACGCGGATGGAGCATTCGCGATCACGTGGCGTGCCAAGATCGAAAGCAGCACTGCCCGTCAGCCGCATCGCACCGAATCCGACGCGGTTGACCGTCACGTCGCCCAGCTTCCAAGTGCCCGCGGCCCCCGCATTGATCATTTCCGAAGACATGAACGCAGTCTGGAGGCTAGTCGTTCAGGATGTCGGTCAGGTGGGCTTCGATCGGTTCGTCGGCGTCGTCGACGTCCCAGAACAGGGTCAGGATCAGACCCAGCGGGTCGGTTCCCTGGCCTTCTTTCGCTCGGGGGTGGGCGACGGCCGGCGTGTCGATCACGCCGGGCTCCCCAGAGCCGAAAGGGGCCGGAAGTGGCGCGCCGGCAACAGCGAACGGCTCGTAGCGCCACTGGTGGCCGCGGTGCCGTACGGCGACCTCGCCCACGTACCAGCAGGCCCCTTGCAGGAAGAGACTCATGCGGTCGGTGTGGATCTGCTCCTCGCTGTGGTAGCGGGCGCGCACCAGCTCCTCCAGGGCCTCCAAGGAGGCTGCGGAGAAGTCCCAGGTGTCCTCCGGAGCTCCAGTGTCCTGGCACCAGTTGGTGAACTGCTGGGATCGGGCCTCCAGCCAGGCCGGCAGATCGGGTATGAGTGATGGCTGCGGTATCTCGTCCATAGGGCTTCAGGGTAAGGCAGCTGTCCGACAGGAAAGGGACGGGGCGCCAACGGCACTCAAAGAAACGGCCTGTTGACGCGCCGGTTGTCCAACAAACCTTTGCCATAGGTCTGTTGGGAGGCTCTATGGTGTGTTAGTCGGCTGGCGCGCGAGACGGGGGCCCGCGCTGCCGAGCCTGTCCCACGTGCCCCCACGACCAGGGACACTCTGTGAGAACACTCATACCAGCGCGGGCACGCCACCGCAGGGCTGTAGCGGTGGCGTTGTTCGCCTCGACCGGGCTGCTGGTCTCCGGCATACCGGCTCTCGCCGGGAATGCCTTCGCCGCCCCGAATCTGACCGGCAAGCGGTGCGACCAGCTGTATCTGAAGCGCAAATACGATGCCCCGATCGCCGGTTCGGGGGTCCAGGGGAAGAACCAGCAGTACAGCGTGAGTCCGGAGCGCGACTGGTCGCCGTACTTCGCTGACAACCCGGCACACGCCTTCGACGGCCTCAAGGCACCGTCCGCGGCCCAGCAGAAGCTGGCGGGGAACACGCGGGCGGCCATCGACAAGTGGAAGTCGAAGTACGAGCAGACCGGGAATATCAAGTACCGGGTGCTGGAGATCTACGCCCGGTACGGGCAGAACCTTGCCAAGAACAACAAGTCCACGATCCGTGACTTCTCCCGCTATCTGGATGTGCGGATCGCCGGGAACGAGTTCAACCGGACCAAGGGTCACGCGTTCGGCCGGGAGATGGTCAAGAAGTTCCAGCTGGTGGGCCCAGACTGGCTGTGCGAGGTCAGGGTCCGAGTGACCGACAAGAACGGCAAGCCGGTCATCGACCCGAAGACTGGCAAGCAGGCCGTGCGGATCTACGACTTCTACAACAAGAAGACCAAGGAGTTCGGGGAGTTCAAGTCCAACGGCAAGCACATCCCCAAGCAGCTGCGGTGGGACCGGAACATCCTGCGCTCCCCTGACTTCCGTGATCACAGTCTGCGGATGGTGATGGGTGAGAAGGTCACCAAGAACACCCGCGAGACCTACCAGAAGTTCAACGCGCAGATCCAGAGGGAGACCGGCCGGTCGAACGGGGTGACGATCCGCGAGCAGCGGTCGAACGCGATCCCCAGATGGAAGCCGAACCAGTACACCCGGTACAACCCGAACTTCAATCCGTCCCCGTCTCGGGTGGGCACCGGCGGGCCGTTGACGGATGCTGCGTACCGGCAGGGGCAGAACCGGGCTGAGGCCAAGGCTCTGCAGAAGATGTACCAGGGGGCGAACACGCGCGGCGGGTTCGGCCGGCCGGGTGGGGTGGACTTCTCCACTCTGGAGTTGAACTACGTCGGGAACCCGGTCAAGGGCAAGGGCATCGACTATTCGTTCAAGGCCGGCTACGTGCCGAACGAGGACGTTGAGCCCGGCTACGGAGGTGAGAAGGCCCTCACCCTGGCCTCGGACGCGTTCTTCACCTGGTTGGCGCTCACCCCCGACCGTATGTGGGTGAACCTCAACCCGGACCAGCCCGACAAGATCATGGACGAGGCGTTCTCCAAGACCGACGCCGGCAGGATCCTGCTGGAGGCCGACATGGAGATGAAGCGGGACTGGGCCCGCGCCATGAACCCGAAGGTGTCTCCGGGCCGGGAGTTCATGAACGCCGCTCCGAAGGTCGATGGTGTGCCGTGCTGGGCCTCGGGACGGAACTGGATCGTTCCGGACCGGGCGAAGGTGCGTGAGCAGGATGGCGGGATCTACATCCTGGACGCGCCGTTGAAGGTCAATCACGCGGCGATGGACTTCGACACTCCGATCCCCGGCGGCAGCTGCGACAAGAAGCTGACGAAGGAACAGAAGAAGTACAGCGTCGAGCTGATGAAGCGGTTGATCATCCCCAACGTTCAGGAGAAGGTCAACAACGATCCGAAGTACAAGGACCTGCGCACGGTGTACCGGTCGCGGGTTGCTGCGGAGTGGGTGCGTCAGCAGGACGCGAAGAAGGCCACGGACTTCCGGAAGATCATCAACAGCAACACATTGAAGCGGTGGCCGCTGCGCGCCCCCCACCAGGACTGGGACAAGCGCACGGTGTGGGAGCAGATGCGGAAGTCCTTCACCGAGGGCGAGTTCAAGTACGAGTGGGAGAACGGGGGCACCATCTACACCTTCACCGTGGGCGGGGTGGATTTCTCCAAGGCACCGAAGCGGAACATCAGCCGGGCCCGGTTCACTGTGGAAAAGCCACGGTTGGACAAGACCACGAAAACGTCGGTGAGGACGGAGACCGCTTACCGGAACACGGAGACCGCCTATCTGGGCGGCAGCTCCGACCGGGCCGCCCCCGGCGGCGGGGACGATCCGGGCCCGGACCCCACCCCGACACCGACCCCCACGCCGACGGAGTCCGACACGGGTCGGCCGACCACGCCGCCGGCCACCCACACCCCGGAGCCGTCCGGTAAGCCCAGCGAGCCGGGCGAGCCGGGCGAGCAGCTCCCCGACACCGGCTCCGACACCCCGATCGGGCTGATCGCCGGTATCGCAGCCGCGCTCGCGGCGGTTGGTAGCGGCCTGATGTGGTGGATGCGCCGCCGCAGGACCACCGAAGGCTGATCCGGCCTCACAAGTCGGCCAGCAGTACGGGCCCGCCCCCCAGCCATGGGTGCGGGCCCGTAGGTGTTTCTGGACACGGTTCGGCCTTCTGCGTGATCGACGTCGGCGGGCCGCGGGCCCACGGGGCCGGCGTCTCCTGAAAATCATCACCCGCGCTCAGCGGTTGATCGCAGGCGACAAGGAGTGCCACCCACCGGACGCCCTACCGGTCCGGCCCCACGCCTACACGAGCCAGCACCTGGTCGGCCAGTTCCTGCGGGGACAGCTCGCCGTCCAGGAACACGGTGTCGCTGGGCAAGTTGTCGGCCGCCGCCGTGCATGGGTCGATTCTGGCCCTGCACCAGCGCCGGACCCGCTCGTCCTGTTCGGGGTCATCCGGGGTGAAGCTCCGGCCGTCGATCCGTTTCTCCAAGACCTCCGGGGAGACCTTGAGGAAGAAGTGGTGGACGACGAGGCCCGCAGTCTTCAACTCGCCGAAGAACTCGGCGACATAGGCGGGGTTGACCAGGGTCATGGGGACCAGGACGGGCCGGTGATACTCCTGGACCAGGCCCACAGCCAGGTCGGCGACCTGCCGCCGCCACAGCCGAAGATCCTGGAAGTCGCCGGTCGGCACCTTCACGATGTCCCGCAGCACATAGCCGACCATCTCCGGGTCATAGACCAGTGCCTCAGGCCATCGCGGACGCAGCTCGTCCACCAGCGTGCTCTTCCCGCTGCCGAACGCGCCGTTCACCCAGACGATCACAGGGCCCCCCACTATTGGTCCATACCAAAGCCTTGACCGGTCGCATAATTCGCCGTTCAATCACGGAGGAATCCTTACCGGATCTCCTCCCCCCATCTCAGCACCCCACCCCCTCGGTTGGCCTGTGCGTGACATGTTCCCATCACGCCCTTGTGAGAGATGAATGCGATGTCCGAGACGAAATCCCCCAGACGTCCCCACGTTCGCCGCCTCCTGTCCACCACCGTCTTCCTCGCACTGCTGAGCTGGTCGTTCGTGTCAGCGCCCCCGGCCGTCAGCGGCCCTGCGGCCGGCAAGGCCCCCGGCGGGGACCAGGAATCTGCCGCCGCCACCGGAACCGTCACCTTCGTCGATGACTTCAACGGGCCTGCCGGGTCCGCCGTCGACAGCACCAAGTGGCAGATCGAGACGGGTGACAACGTCAACAATCACGAGCGCCAGTACTACACCGCCGGCAACAAGAACGCGGCGCTGGACGGCCAGGGGAACCTGGTGATCACCGCGCGCAAGGAGAATCCGGCCAACTACCAGTGCTGGTACGGCACCTGCCAGTACACCTCCGCACGCCTCAACACCGCGGGCAAGTTCACCCAGACCTACGGTCACTACGAGGCCCGCATAAAGATCACTCGAGGCAAGGGCATGTGGCCTGCCTTCTGGATGCTCGGTAACGACATCGGCAGCGTCGGCTGGCCCAACAGCGGTGAGATCGACGTCATGGAGAACGTCGGCCACGAGCCGACCAAGGTGTACGGCACGATCCATGGACCGGGTTACTCCGGTTCGGGCGGCATCGGTGCCAGCTACAGCTCGCCGAACGGGGCCCCCTTCGCCGACGCGTTCCACACATTCGCGGTCGACTGGACCCCCAACTCGATCAAGTGGTCGGTGGACGGCACGGTCTACCAGACGCGCACGCCGGCCGACCTCGGCGGCAAGACCTGGGTGTTCAACAAGCCGTTCTTCATCATCCTGAACCTCGCCGTCGGCGGTGACTGGCCGGGCGACCCCGACGGGAACACCACCTTCCCGCAGCAGATGTTGGTCGACTACGTACGCGTCACCACCAGCGACACCGGGGACACCACGGGCAAGCCGATCACGGGATTCGGCGGCAAGTGCGTCGATGTGGCAGGCGCGAACGTGGCCAACGGCACCCAAATCCAGCTCTACGACTGCAACGGCACCAACGCACAGCAGTGGACCGTGGGCACCGACGGGACCATCCGCGCCCTCGGCAAGTGCATGGACGTGGCGGCCGCCAACAGCGCTGACGGCACCAAGGTCCAGTTGTACGACTGCAACGGCACCAACGCACAGCAGTGGACCGTGGGCACGGACGGGACCATCCGCGCCCTCGGCAAGTGCCTCGACGCCACCAACTGGAGCAGCGCCAACGGCACGCCCTTGCAGATCTGGTCCTGCAGCGGGGGCGACAACCAGAGGTGGACCGTGGGCTGATGACCCCGCCCAGGCTCCCGCGCGCCCCCGGGAGCCTGGGCACAGCCCGCCCGGGCAGAGGCTGATCCACCAGGGCGCCGTGGCAGCGCACCGGCGAGCCATGCTCTGGCGATCTCCCGTCACTTGATGAAGAGAAGTCGGTTCGGTGATCCCTTGCCGATCTCTTTCAGAACCCCCTTGGTCGAGTTGGCGATGATGCGGTCCTTGGCCTGTGCCATCGTCAGGTTCGGATTCTTCTGCAGTTCCAGAGCTACGGCTCCGGTAGCCAGCGGCGCGGCGAAGGACGTCCCGAAGAAACCCTTCTGTACGGCGGTGTCGCTGGATATGCCGGCGGCGGTGATGTCGGCTCCCGGGGCGAACGCGGTCACGCACGGGCCGTAGCTGGACGCGTTGAGTCCGGCGTTGCGTTCGTCGTCCTTCGTCGAGGCCGCCATGGTGATGGCGCGGGGGTCCTTCGGTGAATTCTGGCAGTCGCCCCTGCCGAAGTTCCCGGTGATCGTTACCGTTGGCAGGCCTGCGTCGATCATGCCTTTGGCGGCCTGGTCCATGGCCGGTTCGGGCTCGCCGGGGAGGTCGTTGCCGAAGCTCTCCAGGCTGAGGTTGGCCACGGCGGGCTTCTTGAAGTTCTTGGCGACCCAGTCCATACCGGCCACGATCTGTTCGGTGGTGCCAGAGTTCTTGCAGTTCAGCACGCGTACGGCGTGCAGTTTGGCCTTCTTCGCCACGCCGAAGGTCTTGCCGCCGATCTGGCTGGCGACGAACGTGCCGTGGCCCTGGCAGTCTTCGGTGCCTTTGTCGTCGTCGATCGAGGAGAAACCGTCGACGACGCGGCCCTCGAACTCTTTGTGGGTCGAGCGGATGCCGGAGTCGACGACGTAGACGTTGACGCCCTTGCCGTCGCCCGGGGCGGTGAACTTGTTGTCCAACGGCAGGTTCCGCTGATCGATCCGGTCCAGGTGGAACGGCACCTCGCTCTGGGCGCCGGCGTCGGCGCCGGTGGCGCGGTTCGCAGTCCCGGCGCCGCTACCGTACTGATGGGTCCGAACTGTCTGCACATACGCCACATTGGGGTTGCGGCGCAGCTTGGCAACAGCGGAGTCGGGCAGGTCGGCGGAGAAGCCGTGCAGTGCGGTGCGGTAGGTGTGCCGAATCGTCCCGCCGGCGGTTTTGACGCTGCTCATGGCCTTCTTCATCGCAGAGCCGCCGGATTTGAGGACGACGAGGTAGCGGCCCTCTACTTCGTCGGGTGCGGCGGAGTACAGCGGTGCCATTTCATGAGGTTCGGCGGCGTTTCCGGGAGCGATCACCACCACCGCTGCGACGGAGGCGGCTCCTAAGGAGGCGAATCCCCAGCGGAGGCGATGGGCGGGTCGTTTTCGGGTAGGCATGATCGTCCTTCCACACACGGGTACAGGGGGCCGGCCGTAGAAAAATGCCGAGGGAGGCCTCATGGGAGTTGCCATGACGTACGGGGCGGCGACGACGTTCGCAGGCCCCTACGCTCCGACCTCTCGTCGCGTGTAGCGAAGACCGTGCCGGATCCTCCTGGCAAGTGACTCCTGAGTTCTTTTCGGTATCTGTTTCGGTACCGAAAGCACCGGACGGCGGACATGTACCCAATCACCGGTTGCCTCCAGGAACAAGCGCACTACCACGTGTGCGGGCAGCCCCCAATCCCCCTACCCCGGACCAGGGTTCGCGCAGCAAGGCCGCGAGGTGAAGTGACTGCTCAGACCGGCCGGAGACCGGATCACAAGTCGCTTTGTCGGCTTAGGCGGCGGACGCAGAATCAGAGCTGGATGGCTTGTCCGCCGCCGATTCTTAACTGAGCCTGAAGGACGCCATAACGGTGTCTCATGGGGTCGATCTCCGCACTGAAGAACCGTTTTCCCAGGGCTACGGTGCCGTAGAAAAGTGCGGCAGGTTTCCGCATCCCGCATTGAGCCGGGCAATCCTTTGGAGATCCCCCTTGCGACACAAGCGGCGTAGGAAGTTGGTTCCCCTCATCGGTGCCGCATCGGTGCTGGTAGCGGGCACAGTCGTGGGCGTGATGCAGGCCGCTCAGGCCGCGAAGCCGTCCGCCACATCGACGGACTGTGTCGCGTCCTGGTACGGGGCCAAGGACGAGCAGGTCGAGGGCGCGTACACAGCCAGCGGAGAGCGCTTCTACGCGGCCCGGATGACGGCGGCGAGCCGCGATCTCGCCTTCGGCACCAAGGTCAAGGTGACGAACAAGAAGAACGGTCGCACGGTGACGGTGAAGATAAACGACCGGGGGCCCTTCACCGATCCGGGGCGTCGGTGTATCGACCTCTCGGCCGGAGCATTCGCCCGGCTTGGCGTGGATCTGTGCTCGGGCACGACCGATGTCCACGTGGCCGTCCGACCGAACAAGACGCGGACCAGCCGGGTTGATCCGAAGTTCAAGCCGATATCCATGTCGGAGTGCGCGCCCTGACGGTCAGCGGTCCGGCTGCTCCGCGGCGCGTGAATGATGCACCCGGGATGAGCCGAACCCGGCGGTTTCCGATCGGAGTTGCGGCCCTGTGGGTGGTGATTCTGGGCAGATTCACCACCCACCGGGCAAGCGATGCAGTGCTGAGCGTCAGAGTCCCCTGAGCTGGTGGACCTTGCCGTCCTTGGTCCAATACACCGCGTGCACACCGGACGGACTGGTGTCGACGCTGCGCGAATGGCCCACGATCGTGCCGTCGGCATTGATCGCACGGGCCTCGCTGGTGACATCCCCGGGCAGGGTGCTGAGGGCGGTGGTGGAGCCGTCGGCACTCCAACGCACCGCGTGGGGTTCGTAGTAGGCCTTCCTCGAGAAGCCCGCCACCGTGCCTTCGGCATTGACCGCGGCGGCCCCGCTGTCGGTGTGGCCCGGAAGGGTGCCGAGGTCGGTGATGGTGCCGTCGGGGTCCCACCGGATCGCGTGCGGGTTGAGTCCGTTCCCGGACCATGCCTCGCCGACCACAACGCCGTTGTTGTTGATCCCTTTGGCCTCGCTCGATTCGAAGCCGGCAGGGGTGGGGAGTTCGGTCACGGCACCGCTGGCGTCCCAGGTCACCGCGCGCGTCACGTCATAGGTGATCGACCCACCGGCGATCACTCCGCTCTCGTTGATCGCATGGGCAGTGCTCGCGTCGTCGTCGGGCAGCGGGCTCAGCGCGGTGGCAGTGCCGTCGGGGCTCCACCTGATGGCGTGCGGCCAGTCGCTGGTGCGGGACATGCCGACGACCACATCGCTGTCGTTGATGTCGGAGACACTGGTGAATGTGTCGTTGGGGAGCGGCGGCAGGGTGGTCATGGTGCCGTCCGTGTTCCACCGCACTCCGTGCGGGATGCCGTCGCCGGCGATGGACCAGCCGGTTACGGTGCCGCGGCTGTTGATCGCGAAGGCCGCGCTGTTCTTGTCGCCGGAGAGCTTGGGCAGCTCTGCGGGGGTGCCGTCGGGGGCCCACCGCACAGCGTGGGCCGAGCTGTCGTTGACGTAGACCAAACCGGCTATCGCGCCGCTGTCGTTGATTCCGAATGCCTCACCGCTGGCGCCGAGGCTGTTCGTCGCGGCGTCTCGTTCCGCCGCCGAGGCCGATGACGGAACGCCGGTGAAACCGACCGCCGCGATGAGTACCATGCTTCCCACCTTGGCCAAGCCTGCTAAAACTCGCTGACCCCACACCGTATCTCCATTCTGACCCTGCTATGGCCGGCAGGATCGAGCCACAGGGTGTGCATAACATTCATGTGTTTCGACCGGCAGAATCGGGCGAAAAATGTTACCGAGCGCATTGCGACCCGGTCCATGCATGGGGAATCAGCGCTTAATACTTAAACCGGCTTCGGGGAGCCGTCCCCCTCCCGGTTCGCCCGTCGGCCTCGCGGCGTCGATACGGGACTGCGGGCGGCGGCTCGAGGTGGCTGATCGTGATGCGGGAGACGCCGGGCAGCATGGCGATCGAGGGCGGCGGTGGTCACGGACCGGGTGAGCGGAGGACTCTTCCCCAGCGGGGGTTCTTCCAGCATCATGGGTCGCCCCCTGCCACCAGAGAGATCGATGCCCACTCACCTGCCCGACGCCGAACTCATCCAGCTTGTCCGCGTCGGCAGCCCGCACGCCGACGAGGCAATGGACGAGCTGCACCGCCGCCACGGGCCAGCCGTCCTGTCCTACGCCCGCGTCTGCACCAACCATGAGCAGAGCGCCGAAGCCCTGACGGCAAGGACCTTCACTCTGGCGCGCCGTGAGGTGGGTCGCGGACTCATCGCCAAGGAGACCTGCCGGTACGACCTCCTGCTACTCGTCCATCGCGCGGCCGTCCCGTGGGCCAACGGCGCACGGCGGGCCGAACTCGCGCCGGACTTCGCCTCCTGGATCGACGATGTCGGCGGCGACCTCCGGGACGAGACCGCCGCACTGCGCCTTGAGCAGCGCTCCACCGTCCTGTGCGGCTTCCGCGCCCTGCCGATGTCCACCCAGGGGCTGCTGTGGCACGCCGTGGTGGACGAAGACCCCGACACCGAGGTGGCTGCGGTGCTCGGCCCGCAGCCGGACCAGATCCCTCATCTGACGTCCAAGGCGCTGGACGCGCTGCGTGATGCTTACCTCCAGGTCTACTGGGAGGGCAACGAGGACAAGGAGTGCCGCGGGTTCGGCCGCATCATGAAAACGGTGGCCCGGCCCGACGACCCACGGCACAGCGTGGATCTGGACCGGCACCTGGCCCGGTGCGCCAACTGCACGCAAGCGCTGGGCGACCTGATCGCGCTCAGCGATCGCCCCGACCGCGTACTGGCCGAGGGCCTGCTGCTGTGGGGCGGAGCCGGTTACCTCGCCGCGCGCGAGGACGACTCTCCGCACGCCTCTGCCGCGCCAGACCCCGAAGGCGCCGACCGGGACCGCGCCGTCCCGGTGCCCGGGAGCGACGACGACGTCTGGGAGCCCCCAGCCCCGGCCCGGCTGTCCTCCGCGGCACCGGCCCGCAGGTACGCAGGCGGCCGGCGTTCGCGCGCAGTCGCCGTCCTCGCCATCGTGACGGCCGTCGTGGCCTGTGCCGTGACCGGCTTCCTCGTCCTGGGGCCCTCGGACGTGTCCGGTCCGGGTGGCGACAACGCCGAGGCTCCCCGATCGTCGGACACCCCTGCCGATGCCGCGTCCCCGACGCCCCGGCCCGCCACCACGACACCGTCGAAGGAAGCAAGCGACACACCCCGCCCCAAGGATCCGACCCGCCGCTCCACCCCCAGCCCGTCAAGCGACGGCTCGTCAGACGGCGGCTCGTCAGACGGCGACGCATCACGCAGCGACCCGTCGCCGAGTGAGCTGTGCCGTGACTCCGACGGCACGTACGTGGAGGGGCCCCGGAAGGACGGCACCGACGCGTGTGCGGACACCGGCCCATCGGAGCAGTCCCCTTCCCCCACCTACTCGGTCGCCACCTCGAGCGGCAACGGGAACGGAAACGGGAACTGGGGCCAGAGCAACGGCCAAAGCAACGGCCAGAGCAACGGTCAGGGCTGGGACTGGGACTGGGACTGGTAGGTAGGAGCCTCGTGGTCGCGGTCCGGCCGAGGGCCCGTGCGTCAGGCCCGGGCGACGGCTGCAACGTCAGCGACGCCTGGCGGCGGGGCGAAGCCGGCGGCGCCGCGCCGGTCCGAGCCGGCCGGTGCGCCGTTCGAGCCGGTGCGCCGGTCGGGGGAGTCGCTCCATAAATCGTTTGCCCTCCGGAACGGCCGTCTGCTGCACTGCCCGACGACAGTCGGTCGACCGAGGAGCCACGATCATGTGCCCAGTGTTCATGTCCACCCAGGAAGGAATGGCCACCCATCTCGAGGACATGACCCTTGGTGCAAACCCTGAACTTGGGAATTCTGGCGCATGTTGACGCCGGCAAGACGAGCCTGACCGAGCGGCTGCTGCACGCCGCAGGCGTCATCGACGAGATCGGCAGCGTCGACGACGGAAGTACCCAGACCGATTCCATGGCGCTCGAACGGCAGCGCGGCATCACCATCAAGTCCGCCGTGGTGTCCTTCGCCATCGACGACGTCATGGTCAACTTGATCGACACCCCCGGTCACCCGGACTTCATCGCCGAGGTGGAGCGGGTGCTGAGCGTGCTCGACGGCGCCGTCCTGGTCGTCTCCGCCGTGGAGGGGGTGCAGCCGCAGACCCGCGTGTTGCTCCGGACGCTGCGGCGGCTCCGCATTCCCACCCTCGTCTTCGTCAACAAGATCGACCGCAGTGGCGCGCAGGACGGCCCCTTGCTGCGGAGCATGTCCGAGAAACTGGCCCCGGCGATGATCCCGATGGGGTCGGTCAGCGGGCTCGGCACCCGTGGCGCTTCCTGCGCGCCGTACGGCCCGGCCGACGCCGCATTCACCTCCCGGATGGTCGATCTGCTCACCGACCACGACGACACGCTCCTGGCCGCGTACATCGACGACGAAGCGAGGGTTTCGTACGGCCGGCTCCGCGGGGAGCTGGCGGCGCAGACCCAGCGGGCACTGGTGCACCCGGTGTTCTTCGGGTCCGCGATCACGGGTGCGGGCGTGGACGCGCTGATCGCCGGCGTCAAGGAGCTGCTGCCCGCGGCCGAAGGCGATGCCGACGGGCCGGTTTCCGGCACGGTCTTCAAGGTCGAACGCGGTCCGGCCGGGGAGAAGATCGCGTACCTCCGGCTGCGCTCGGGAACGGTGGGGAACCGGGACGTCCTGCGGTACGGCACGGACGGCGAGGGCAAGGTCACCGCGATCAGCGTCTTCGACGGCGGAGCGGCCGTGCGGCGTACGTCGGTCTCCGCAGGGCAGATCGGCAAGCTCTGGGGGCTCGGCGGGGTCCGGATCGGCGACGCCGTCGGCGTGGCCGACACGGACACGGCGGAGCCCCGGCACTTCGCCCCGCCCACGCTGGAAACGGTCGTCGTCCCCTGCCGCCCCGCCGACCGCGGCGCGCTGCACACCGCGCTCGCCCAGCTCGCCGAGCAGGACCCGCTGATCAACCTGCGGCAGGACGACATCCGCCAGGAGGCGTCCGTCTCGCTCTACGGCGAGGTGCAGAAGGAGGTCATCCAGGCGACGCTGGCGAACGACTTCGGCGTCGAGGTCACCTTCCGGGAGACGACGACGATCTGTGTGGAACGGCCGGTCGGCACCGGCGCGGCTGTCGAGTTCATGGGCGAGGCGGACAACCCGTTCCGTGCCACGGTCGGGCTGCGCATCGAGCCGGCGGCCGCCGGCTCCGGCGTGCGGTTCCGGCTCGAGGTCGAACTCGGATCGCTGCCGTTCTCCTTTGTGAAGGCGGTCGAGGAGACCGTGCACCAGACGCTGCGTCAGGGGATCCACGGATGGCCGGTCACCGACTGCACGGTCGTCATGACGCACTCGGCGTACACACCGCCTCCGCCGTACGGCTGGAGCAAGTGGTCGAGTGCCGCAGGCGACTTCCGGAATCTGACGCCGCTGGTCCTGATGAACGCCCTGCGGCAGGCCGGCACCAGGGTGTACGAGCCGATGCACCGCTTCCACCTGGAGGCCCCGGCGGACACCTTCGGCGCGCTGCTGCCCGCACTGGCGCGGTTGGGAGCCGTGCCGCAGGCTCCGGAGGTGCGCGGCTCCTCGTGCGTCCTCGAGGGCGACGTTCCAGCCGCGTCGGTGCACCGGCTGGAGCAACGGCTTCCGGGGCTGACGCGCGGCGAGGGTGAGCTGGAATGCGCCTTCGACCGTTATCAAGCGGTCAAGGGCGCGATCCCGGCCCGGGAGCGCACGGACCACAATCCGCTCGACCGCAAGGAGTACCTGCTGCATGTCGTACGGCGAGTGGCCGGGCGAGCGTGACACCGGGGCCTGACGGCGCCCGAATCCGGATTGCCGCACTCGTACCCGGGGCGGCCCGGGTGATTCGGGGGGATGATGCCCGGGTCGGGGCTGACGGGCCGGTTCTACCGTCACCCGGGTTCGGCTTCTACCGTCACCCGGGTTCGGCGACGAGAGGGATCATGCACAGACGTACGACCATCATGGCTTCCGGTGCGGTGAGCGCCGCGCTGGTGCTCTGCGCGTGCGGCGCCGGAGGTGGTCCGTACCCACGCGACCGCTCGTCCCCGCCGCTCACCGGTACGCCCGGCGAACTGCGCCTGGGCCCCGAGCGGCCCACGGCCGGCAAGGCGGCGGACGAGCCGCGGCCCGGCGACGTCAACGGCGATGGATACGACGACCTGGCCGTGGAGACCGGGGGCCATGTCGCCGTGGTGTACGGCTCCGCTCATGGGCCCGAGCCGCGGACCCGGGCCACGGTGCGGATGCCCAGGACCGAGGACCCCGGCGGCACACCGCCCGCCATCCAGCTGCACCGGGCCGACCTCGACCACGACGGCTTCACCGATCTGCTGGCCACGCTCAGCGATGGACGCCAGTACGCGCTGTGGGGCGAGGCGCGCGGGGTCACCGGGCCCCGGCTGCTGGAGACGGGGCGCAGCGTCGTGTCGTCGGTGGAGACCACCGACTGGACGCCGGGTGCGCTGGGCGACTTCGACGGGGACGGCAGTGGCGACATCTTCCGGCTCGGCTCGGAGACCGGGCCCGCGGGGACTATCCACTACGGCCCCTTCGACCGCACCGGCAAACCCGCCCGCAAGCAGACCGTCGACGCCAAGCGTTCCGAGGACACGGAGCCGTACAAGGCGACAGCCGGTGACTTCGACGGCGACGGGAGGAGCGACCTGACGGTGTGGTTCCGCTGGACCGACCCGGAGATGGAGGGCGACGGCATCACGTATGTCCACGACATCCATCACTTCCGGGGCGGCGCGAAAGGCGCTGTCTTCGCGCGGAGTTACGTCGACCGCGCCCCGGAGGGCCTTGCGTGCGACGTGGACGGGGACGGCACCGACGAGATGTGTCTCGCCTCCTTCGACAGTCACCAGAAGGAGCTGACGATCGGCATCGCCCGCAGTTCCGGCCCGGGCCCCAGTACGGGGCGTTCCACCAGTGTCCACCTCCACGAACTGCCCAGTATCGACGGCTCGAAGGAACCCACCTACGGAGGCGTCGCGGGGCGGGCGGTCGGGGATGTGACCGGCGACGGCAAGCCGGACCTCGTGCTGAGCGCGATCGGTGCCAACAACAGCCAGGGGGTGCTCTTCCTGTTGCCCGATGTGGCCCACGCCGCGAACGGCTCGCGGCTGCAGGCCGTTGACCTGGATACCCCCGGCGTCCGGGGGAGGAACGAGCCGTACGCGCGCAACCGGTTCCGACCCCGGCCCCCGCTCCTCGATGTGAACGGTGACGGGCAACTCGACGTCGTGGCCACCGCCGGCTACGACGGCAAGCGGTTCTGGGTGCTGCCCGGTGCGGACTCGGGGCTCAACACCCGGGGCAGCTGGCACATTTCGCTCGAGGATCTCGGCATCGGGCGCTGAGCGAGCGTATGCCTTTCGGACAGGCAGCAGGCTGGACGGCCTGCCTTGCGCGCCTGCGGAGGGCAGAAAGGCACAACGCTTAACAGTTAACCGGAGCCAGGGATGCGATCTGTATCGGTAAGCGTTCCATAATGCCGTGTTTGACCGACCGCATGCGTGACCCAGAGTCAGTGGCGGTAAGTGGCCTGTCTGTTCCGTCGGCACAACTTCTTCACAATGGTACCTTTCCTGTGATGGCATGCTCACGCCATCGGGCGCTCTCCGCCAGGGCGGGGCCGAGGGCACGCGCGCGTAATCAAAAACAAGATCACACCCAGCCTGGCCTAGTGGTAGAGGGAATGGAGATCCCATGTACAGGGCTCTGGCGATAGGCGGTGCGGTAGCGGCGTTAGTAGCCTCGACCGTGTCCGCCCAGGCCGCACCGCAATCGGAACCCGTCGAGGGTCCGCCCGGCAAGATCACGATCGAACCCGAGACGATCAATGGCTCGGGCTGCCCGGCAGGAACGACCGCTGTTGCCGCAGCCGAAGACAACACGGCCTTCACTGTTACGTACAGCCAGTACCTCGCTGAGGTCGGTCCCTCGTCCAAGCCGACCGACTTCCGCAAGAACTGCCAGATCAACCTGAGAGTGTCCATCCCGCAGGGATGGACGTACGCCATCTCCAGAGTCGACTACCGCGGGTTTGCGCACCTGCAGGCCGGCGCCAGCGGTATGGAGAAGGCAAGCTTCTACTTCACGGGGTCACCGCACACGTCCAGTAAGAGCCACACGTTCAGGGGGCCGTACAGCGACAACTGGCAAGCCTCTGACGTCACCGAACACTCGGAACTGGTGTGGGCGCCTTGCGGTGAGAAGCGCAACCTCAACGTCAACACCGAACTGCGGGTCAATGCGGGGACATCGGACAAGGAGAACAAAACGAGCTTCATGACGATGGACTCGACCGACTCGAGCGTCAGCACGATCTACCACTTCTCGTGGAAGCAGTGCCCGGCGAGCTGACAGGCGCAACCGGCAGTCCGGGGCATCGCGACAACACGTGCGATGCCCCGGATCGGTTTTTTCATGGCCCCCAACGCACCCCGCCCGGCGCGCAACAACCGTAGGGCGCCCACACGTTGGGCCCGCACCCCCGTCTCAGTCGGGTTGCTCTGTGTCCCATGCATGTCCTCCACGCGCGATCGTGCGGCGTCCCCAGGTGGCAGACCCAGGGGAACGAGGGGGGACCGAGAGGTGAACGACGGCGTGCAGGTGTGGCGACGCAATGGAATGGCACCGGGGATTGTCTTGGGGCTGGCGCTGGCGACCACGGTGTGGGCGCTACAGCTGTTGTTCGGAGGCGGACTCTGGGCGTTCGGACAGAGAGGTGGCGAGGGCGGCGAGACAATCCCGGTCATGCCGCGTAAGTCCGATAACTCGCTGGAGCGGGCAGAGGGCTTCCGCAACCACCTGAAGGCCAAGGGCACGCCCGAGCAGAAGCGGGCCGCCAAGCATGTCCTGACGGTCATCAGCATCATCGAGACCACGGATGGTGACGTCCACATCGGCACTGATCTCGACGACTCCCCATTCGACGACGAAGAGGAGTTGGGGGAGAAGTACGGGGATACAGAGTCGTCCCCGGCGAAGATCCTTGCCCTGGCGTACGCGAACTGGAAGTCGTCGAAGACCGACGCGACGGTCAATGTCTACAACGCGGCCGACCAGCGTCTGGTGTCCGGCATCGATCTGTGACGACAGGGGCCTGGTGCGCCCCGTCGGTGTCCAGCAACAGCCATGTGTCCGGCGGTACCGCCGGCTTCCCGGGCACCGACCTCCGCTCCTCCCGCCACGCCGACCCGACGGCAGCAGTGGCGATCCGTCGCCAGAACCGAGCGGCACCCGCGTTCTCCTCCTGGAAGGCGATGGCCCACGGCCCGGGCTGCATGCGCAACAGTGCCAGGGCGGCCTGGTGCCCGACCGCCTGCCGACGCAGCGCGCGGACGATGAAGAACGCACTGATGGACGTCGCACCATCGGGAAGACCCCGAGTCAGCGTGAAGCCGGCGAGAGCCGATCCGTAGTAGATCAGGTAGGCATGGCGATCCGGCTCGCTGAAGAACAGTGGCAGTTTGTCGAAGGCGAACAGGCCGTTGGCCCTGGGCGTGGACCCGCGAAACTCCGACAGATCATGTCGCTCCAGCTGGGCCAACCGCTCGACCACGGGCCGAAGATCCTCGGCCACCTCCCGAACGGTTACTTCCGCAGCGCCCCCTGACGAGTCCATCCGGCCATACTGCCAGCCCACGTTGGCCCTCCAACAGGCCAAAAAGATCGCCGCCTGATGCGCCACGGGCTGACGACCTCAACGTGTGCCCCCGGTGGCGAGCCGACACCGCTCCATGGACTCCGAAGAGACGTTGATCGATCTGCAGCCGCGACCGTCGCGGAGCGGGCACGCCTCAAAGGTGAGCGACTGCTGGGAGCACGTGCGGGACTCCGAGGACAGGACTGGTCCGCACTTGGTGTTCACGCCCGCCGCCTGGGCGGAGTTCGTCGCCTTCGCTGCTCGGACGGCGGGAGTGTAACCCGGAGCCCGAGAACCGGGGCTCGGGCTTCGCTGAGGCGGGTTGTCGAACAAAATCTCGGGTTTCGTCCATCTTATTTACCTGGACATGACCCCCGGGCTACAGTCGCCGCGCACAAATTGGCGATCACCCCCTTCACCTCGCGGAGAAGGGCTGCGCAACTCCACCCCGGTGCAGTGCCTTTCCGCGCGGTCTCTCGGCGAGAGTCATCACCCCGGCTCTTGACTGTGGAAGGCGACGATGAGACGACGGCACCGGAGACGCACCCTGACGGCCGCGGCAGCGCTCGCTCTCCTCACGGGAGGCCTCGCCACGCCCCTTGCCCTGGCCGGAGACGGCCCCGAGCGGAGCTCGTACATCGTCCAGCTCGACGAGGCCCCCCTGTCCGGCTACCGGGGCGGGATCCCCGGGCTCGCCGCGACGAACCCGGCCGCCAAGGGCAAGACCAGGCTCGACGTCCGCAGTTCCGAGAGCAAGGCCTATCTCGCGCATCTCGCCGCGCAGCACAAATCGGTCGAGACCGGCATCGAACGGGCGGTGGGCCGATCGGTCAAGCGGCAGCAGGACTACCGCCACGCCTACAACGGCTTCTCGGTCGAGCTCACCGAGGCCGAGTCGGCCGCCGTCCGCCGTCTCCCCGGTGTCGCGGGGGTGCAGAAGGCGTTCAAGCGCAAGCTGCTGACCGACGCCGGGCCGAAGTGGATCGGTGCCGACGGCGTCTGGAACGGCAAGCAGACCGGTGGCCTGCCCGGCACCAAAGGCGAGGGCGTCGTCGTCGGCGTGATCGACACGGGGATCAACCACGACCACCCGTCGTTCGCGGATGTCGGTGGCGACGGCTACGACCACAAGAATCCCGACGGTACGTTCCACGGCCTGTGCGATCCGCTGACCGGGGCGCCGCTGTGCAACGACAAGCTCATCGGTGTGTGGGACTTCACCGGCACCACGCCCGAGGACGACAACCAGCACGGCAGCCATACGGCCAGTACGGCCGCCGGCAACCATGTCGACGCCCTCGTCCAGGCGCCCACGCTCGACGTCAAACGTCCGATATCCGGCGTGGCGCCGCACGCCAACCTCATCACCTACAAGGCGTGTATCGCGGCCGGCTGCCTCTCGCCGAGCCTGGTGGCGGCCATCGACCAGGCGACCGCCGACGGCGTCGACGTGATCAACTACTCGATCGGCGGCGGCTCCACGGATCCCTGGAACGACGCCGACGCCCAGGCCTTCCTCGGCGCCCGAGAAGCCGGAGTCTTCGTCGCGGCCTCGGCGGGCAACTCCGGCCCGGGAGCCGGAACGGTCGGTTCGCCCGCAGACGCGCCCTGGGTCACGAGCGTCGCCGCGAGCACCCACGACCGTACGTTCCTCAACTCGGTGACCGAGACGACCGGCGGAGCGACCACACCACCGGGAACTCTCACCGGCAAGAGCTTCACCTCCGGCTTCGGCCCGGCCTCCATCGTGCACGCGGCCGATCACGGCGACGCGCTATGCGGTACCCCGTTCCCGCCCGGCACCTTCAACGGCGAGATCGTCATCTGCCGTCGTGGCGTCAACCCACGGGTGGAGAAGGGCAACAACGTCAAGGCCGGCGGAGCGGGCGGCATGGTGCTGGTGAACACGGAGGCCGAAGGGGACTCGACCGTCGCCGACCCGCACGCGCTGCCCGCCGTCAACCTCGGCTACACCGCGGCTCGCAAGCTTGAGGCGTGGGTCCAGGACGGCGGCTCCGGCCACCGGGCCGCCATCGCGGGGACGACCGCCGACCAGAAGGCGGACAACGGCGACGTCATGGCCGGGTTCAGCTCCCGCGGGCCAAACAAATCGGTGCCGGGCGTCCTCAAGCCGGACATCTCCGCCCCCGGAGTCGACGTACTGGCCGCGATCCACACCACCAACCCCACCGCCAAGCCGGAGTACGGCCTGCTCAGCGGGACCTCCATGTCCGGCCCGCACCTCGCCGGAGCGGCCGCCCTCGTCCGCGCCCTGCACCCGAAGTGGACCCCGGCGCAGGTGCAGTCGGCGCTGATGACCACGGCCCTGAACACCACCATGCGCAAGGAGGACGGAACCACCCGCGCCGACGCCTTTGACATGGGCTCCGGGCGCGTGGACCTCACCCGGGCCGGACGTGCGGGTCTGCTGCTCGACGAGAAGGGGTCCGCGTACGAAGCCGCCAACCCGGAGAAGGGCGGCGACCCCACCCGGCTGAACGTGCCGAGCCTGGCACACGGGGACTGCGCGGGCACCTGCACCTGGACCCGGACCGTAGGCAACGCGCTGTCCACCAAGACGGTCTGGGACATCACCGCGACGGCCCCGCAGGGCATGGCGCTGTCGGTCAAGCCCAGCCGGCTCACGCTGGCCCCGGGAGCGTCCGCCACCATCACCGTGACCGCCAACGTCAGCAAGCTGACGACCGGTACCTGGCGGTTCGCCCAGGTCAGGCTGGCGGAGCGACAGAATGCCGCGCCGGTCGCGCACCTGCCAGTCGCCGTCCTGCCGGGCGGCGCGCCGAAGCCCGTCGACATCACCGCGTCGGGAACCACCGGCACCCACAAGGTCACCTTGAAGGCACCGGTCCGCATCACCGACCTGACGGCGAAGGTATGGGGCCTGCAGAAGGGCACCGCGACGAAGAAGCAGGTCACGCAGGACCCGACGCCGATCGATCCGTACGACGGCCTCGGCGGAACCTTCCACACCACGACGGATGTTTCTAACGGTGCCCGACTGCTCGCGGCCGAGATCGCCTCGACCACCGCTTCGGACCTCGACCTCTTCGTGGGGCGGGACGCGAACGGGGACGGGAAGCCGAGCGAGGACGAAGAAGTCTGCCGCAGTGCCAGTGAGACGGCACTGGAGGCCTGCCGCCTCACCGATCCTCAGGGCGGCACGTACTGGGTGATGGTGCAGGACTTCCTCACCGGCCAGGCGGTGGACGACGTTGATCTGGTCGTCGCCACCGTGCCCGAGGGCGACAAGGGCAACCTCACCGTGCGCGGTCCGGGCGGAGCGGTCCCGGCCGGTTCGGAGTACACGGCGACCCTGGCATGGGACGAGCCGCAGATGGGGGCGGGCACGACCTGGTTCGCGCTCGTCGGTCTCGCCCCGGACAAGCGGAGCCCGGCGGGCAGCGCGGGCTCGATGTTCGTCAGGATCGACCGGCCGTAGGAGTCCACTTGATGGCTTGACGAAGGCGTCCTTCCCGCGCTCGAACGCGGGAAGGACGCCTTCGCTGCGGCACCGCTCGCGCCCGGACGACGCGGGGAATGTCCGGGCCCTGGGCGTGGTGGCGGACGGAGGTTCAGAACGTGAGATTCCAGCTGTTGATGTAGCCGGTGTTCTCTAAGACGGTACTGGGCCCGTGCGGCGTGCCGCTGTCGCCGACGTACAGCAGCCGGTTGGGTGAGCCGGAGCCGACGTTGGTCAGCACGTCCTTGGTCGAGGTGTTGATGATGAGGTCCTTGGCCCGTGCCATCGTCAGGTTGGGGTTGTTCTCCAACGCGATCGCGACGACGCCGGCGGCCGTCGGCGCTGCGAAGGAGGTGCCGGTGCCCCAACCGGTGGCGGTATCGCTGTCGTGCCGCGCGCCGTTGACTTCCGTGCCGGGTGCGAACGCCGTGAGACACGAACCGTAGCTGGACGGCCACTGGCCGGTGTGCCGCTGGTCGTTCTTGTTCGAGTTGCCCATGGTGATCGCCTGCGGGTCCTTCGGCGAGTTCTGGCAGTCGCCTTTGCCGAAGTTGCCGGCGATGAAGACCGCGATGAGTCCGGCGTCGATGATCCCCTTGGCGGCGGTGTCCACGGCCGGGATGGCGATGCCGTTGTCGCTCTGCCAGCTCATGTTGACGATGGCGGGCTTGACGGCGTTCTTCGCCGTCCAGTTCATGCCGTCGACCGCCTGCGCGGTGGTGGAGTAGTTGTTGCAGTCGATGAGGCGTACCGCCTTGATGTTCGCCTTCTTGGCCACGCCGTAGCTCTTGCCGGCGACGACGCTGGAGACGAAGGTGCCGTGCCAGAGACAGTCGTTGGTGCCGTTGCCGTCCTTGATGGCGTCGTACACGCCGACGGCGCGGCCCTCGAACTCGACGTGCGTCTTGCGTATGCCGGAGTCGAGCACGTAGACGTTCACCCCGGCGCCGTCGTCGGGGTACTTGAACGTGTTGTCCAGCGGCAGCTTCCGCTGGTCGATCCGGTCCAGGCCCCAGGACGGCGGGTTGGGCTGGGTACCGGGATCCTTGATCGCTTTCGCCTGGCCGCCAGGGGCCTGGCTCGCCTGGCCGGTCTCTCGGGCCTGCTTGTGAATGCTGTTGGTCTGCACGAAAGCGACCGCCGGGTCGCGGCGTAACGTGTCGACCGCCGCGTCCGGCAGCTTGGCATGGAAGCCGCGCAACGCGGCCGTGTACTGCTGGTGTACCGTGCCGCCGGCGTCGCGGGCGGTGGCTACCGGCCCGGCCAGCGCTGTGGCGGCGCTGGTCCGCGGACCACCCTCGTCGCGGCCCTTGAGAACCACGATGTACTCGCCGGGCACCTCGGTCCCGCCGGAGTACAGCGGCGCCATGCGGGCCGGTGCGGCTGCGGCGACTCCGGCGGCCCCGGCCGTGCTGAGCCCGAGCCCCGCGGTGAGGGTAAGTGCGAGCGCACCTATGGTGGCCCGTCTTCTGGAATTGGGCAGCATCATGTCGCCTCCCTGTGGGGGATTCCGATCTTTTCGGAAGCTAGCCAGCCAGTCGGAGGGCCGGAAGCAGGTCTTTCGAACAGCCGCCAATTCTGTGGATGATGGGTCAAAACTCTGGCCAACCCAGCGGTGATGCGCATGGGCGAAATCGACTCTGACCTGGGGCGCAGCGGACCGACCGCGACCGGGGAGCTGATGCGTGCGCTCCGTACCGGCCCGTTCGAACTGGCCATGAAGTTGGCGCTGCGGGACTCCGGTCTGAGCCTGGAACGGATTCAGCACCGGCTCGCGCGGCGGGGCTTACGGATCAGCGCCTCGACGCTCAGCAACTGGCAGACCGGGCGCAGCCGGCCCGAGCGCCCGGATTCGATCCGGGCGCTGCACGTGCTGGAGCAACTGCTCGAACTGCCGCGGGACTCGCTGCTTCGGCTGGTCGGGCCGCGCCGGCCCCGTGGCCGGTGGACCGCCCACGTCCCCGGCTCGGTGCGCTACGACGCCCTGTTCGACGACCACGCCCGGCTGACCGCCATCCTGGCCGACGTGACCCAGGCCGATGACCGCAGGTACCTGGCGGTGAGCGCCCAGGACCGCGTCACGCTGGACGCCGACGGCCGATTCCGGCTGATTGTGGTGCAGCAGGTGATCACGGCGTTGGTGGACGGCGTGGAGAGCTGCTCGGTGTTCTTCCACGCCGAGGACGGACCGGTGCCCGAGATCGTCGCCATGCCGGTCGGCTGCCGGATCGGGCGCCGCCGCACCGACCCCGCGGCCGGCATAGCGGTCGCCGAGGCGCTGCTCGACTGCCGGCTCGACCGCGGCGACGTCTTCCTGCTCGAGTACGGCTTCCGCTTCACCGATGCCGTCGGGGATCCGGCGGACTATTACTACCGTGCGTTCCGTAAACCGTGCCGGCAGTATCTGCTCCGGGTTGAGTTCGACCCGGCCGCGCTGCCGGTCCGCTGCTTCGGTTTCCGGGCCACCCGGATCGGGGCGCCGTTCGCTGATTCGGGACCGCTCGCCTGCCAGCGCGGCCGCCCCGCGCATCTGCTCGCGGCCGACATCCCGCCGGGAATCGTCGGGATTCGCTGGGAATGGCGTTGACTGGCAGGCCCCGGCGCTTCACGCCACCGCAAGGGAGAGCCTTATGTCCACGGACTTCCATCCTGACTTCGGGCTGACTGCCGAGGACTACACCCGGCATCGCGCCGGTTTCCCTCCCGAGCTGGTCCGGCGGCTCGTCCGTCTCGGCGTCGAGGTGCGCGAACGCGACGCAGTAGATCTCGGCACCGGGACCGGTAGCCTCGCGCGGCTCTTCGCCCAGGCCGGTGCCCGGGTCACCGGCATCGATCCGGCCGCCCCTCTGCTCGATCAGGCCAGGGAACTCGACCTGGAGGCCGGTGTCGAGATCACCTACCGTGTTGGCACGGCCGAGGAGACCGGTCTCCCGGACGCCGCCTTCGACGTTGTGTCGGCAGGACAGTGCTGGCAGTGGTTCGACGCGCCGAAAGCCGCTGCGGAAGTCTGGCGGCTGCTGCGCCCGGAGGGCCATGCAGTGATCGCTCACTTCGACTGGTTGCCGCTGCCGGGCAACGTGGTGGCGGCGACTGAACACTTGATCAGCACCTACAACCCCGCGTGGACCATGGGCCGTGGCACCGGTCTCTACCCACGCTGGCTCACCGACCTCGCAACTGCGGGCTTCGGTTCCATTGAGACGTTCTCGTTCGATGTCGACGTTCCGTACACCCCGAAGGCCTGGGTCGGACGGATCCGGGCCAGTGCGGGGGTCGGCGCCAGCCTCGCGCAGGAGGAAGTAGGCAAGTTTTCCGCTGAGTTGGAAGGGATACTGCGCGACCGCTTCCCGGACGACGTATTGCGCATCCCGCACCGGACCTGGGCAGTGGTGGCAACCAAGCCCTCCACCGGACGGTGAACCCGATCACTGGGCGTTCCACCTATCCACCCGAGCGGCATGGGGTTCAGGGACGTCAAACTGGCGCTCACCTTCGGTGTGGTTCTCGGTTGGTACGGCCGGCCTGTGCTCTTCGCGGGGGCCTTCGCCGGTTCCCTGCTTGGCGCCGCCTACGGAGCTGGTCTGTTGTTGCTGCGCCGCGTGGGGCGGAAGACGGCTCTGCCCTTCGGCCCGTTCATGATCTCCGGGACTTTTCTCGGTTTGTTGATGGGAGGCGTCGGCGGCGGTTAGGGGGCCGGGGGGTCAGCCCCGAGGGCGCACCGTCACTCTCGCCGATGCCGGGAGCACTCCGCCCAAGAGGCTAAGGTGGAAACTCCCCCCCTCGGGCCGGTCCGTATCCCCCCCACGGACCGGCCCGTTTTTGCCTCCGGCCGCTCGGGCACCGAACTGCTTAGCCCTGCTGCGCCCAGATGTTCACGCCCTCCGCGGACCGGGCGTAGAAGTCGATCTCCTTCAGCTCCTCCGGCGTAAGCTCCGGTGCGCCGAGCGCCACCACGTTCGCCTCCAACTGCGCCACGTTCGACGCCCCGATCAGCGCCGACGTCATCCGGTCGTCGCGCAGGACCCAGTTCAGCGCCATCTGGGCCAGCGACTGGCCGCGGCGCAGAGCGATCTCGTTCAGTCCGCGCAGCCGCCGTACGACCTCGTCCGTCAGCAGCCCCGGGTCCAGGGACTTGCCCTGTGCAGCCCGCGAGCCCTCCGGGATGCCGCGCAGGTACTTGTCCGTCAACATGCCCTGGGCGAGTGGCGCGAAGGAGATGCATCCCATGCCCTCCGCCTCCAGGGTGTCGAGGAGACGGTCGTCCTCCGTCCAGCGATTGATCATGGAGTAGGAGGGCTGGTTGATGAGCGGGCGCACGCCCATCTCGCGCAGCAGCCGGGCGGCCTCACTGGTCTGCTGGGCGTT
The DNA here is from genome assembly GCF_052245555.1 of Streptomyces sp. KR80. Lineage (NCBI taxonomy): Bacteria > Bacillati > Actinomycetota > Actinomycetes > Kitasatosporales > Streptomycetaceae > Streptomyces > Streptomyces sp. KR80. Next base: position 15,298 of record NZ_JBQQCD010000021.1, on the reverse strand, counting down.
GTACGAGGAGACGCCGACGTAGAGTGCCTTGCCCTGCTGGACGGCGGACGCGAGGGCGCCCATCGTCTCCTCCAGCGGGGTCTGCGGGTCGAACCGGTGCGAGTAAAAGATGTCGACGTAGTCGACACCCATCCGCCGGAGCGAGGCGTCGAGGGAGGACAGCAGGTACTTGCGGGAGCCCCACTCGCCGTACGGGCCCGGGTGCATCAGATATCCGGCTTTGGTGGAGAGAACCAGTTCATCCCGGTATGGGTGGAAATCCTGGGCGAAGAGCTTGCCGAAGTTGAGTTCGGCCGAGCCGGGCGGTGGCCCGTAGTTGTTCGCCAGGTCGAAATGCGTCACCCCCAGGTCGAAAGCGCGCCGAAGGATCGCGCGCTGCGACTCCAGCGAGCGGTCGTCACCGAAGTTGTGCCACAGCCCGAGGGAGATCGCAGGCAGCTTGAGCCCGCTGCGGCCCGTACGGCGGTACTCCATGGAGTCGTAGCGGTCGTCGGCGAAGGGATGGGGAAAGGTTTCTGTCACGGCTCCCTCCCTATCACGTGCCCTGCTCGGCCCTGGGTTGGTCGGCGGAGGTGAACGGGCAGTAATGTGCAAGCCACGGGGGCTGCCATGGCGTGGAGGGCTGGAGAGGGCGATGCTGCGTAAATCCGGGGACCGACCGGGGAGCCCCGGCGTTCATCAGCGGCGCCGCGGGCTGTACCCCCGTGCTATGCGTGACCTGGTGTACCGGTTGTACGCGCGCCGGGTGGAAGGCCGCCTCGACCATGCCCAGGTGCCGAAGCACATCGGTGTCATCCTCGACGGCAACCGGCGCTGGGCCCGGGCCGCGGGCAGCACCACCGAGCAGGGCCACCAGGCCGGAGCCGAGAAGATCCAGGAGCTGCTGGGCTGGTGCGCGGAGACGGACGTCGAGGTGGTCACGCTGTGGCTGCTGTCGACGGACAACCTCGACCGGCCGGAGGAGGAGCTCGTCCCGCTGCTCGGCATCATCGAGGACGCGGTCCGCGACCTTGCGGCCGACGGTCGCTGGCGCGTGCACCACGTGGGGACGATGGATCTGCTGCCCGCCCGCACGCAGTCCGTGGTCAAGGAGGCCGAGCAGGCCACGCGTGACGTCAGCGGCATATTGGTGAACGTGGCCGTGGGGTACGGCGGTCGCCAGGAGATCGCCGATGCGGTCCGCTCGCTGCTGATCGAGCACGCGAGCAAGGGGACCTCGATCGAGGAACTCGCGGAGATCCTCGACGTGGAGCACATCTCCGAACACCTCTATACGCGGGGCCAGCCCGATCCGGACCTGGTGATCCGCACGAGCGGGGAGCAGCGCCTTTCGGGCTTCATGCTGTGGCAGAGCGCGCACTCCGAGTACTACTTCTGCGAGGTCTTCTGGCCCGCCTTCCGCAAGGTGGACTTCCTCCGAGCGCTCCGGGACTACGCGGCGCGCCACCGCCGCTACGGATCCTGACGCTCGACGCTCGCCGCTGGGGCCGCTCCGCGGCTCTGACCCTCCCGGGTTGTAGGCAGTCGTTCCTCCCCCAGCTACCGCTGGGAGGTGCCCCCAGCCGGAACGGGTGGGCACAACCCGGCCACCGGCGTGCAGTCGCGTACGAGACGGATACCTCCGGCGGAGGGCTGCGTGCCGTCGGTTCCCGCCGGGCGTGTGGTGCCGGGGCCGGGACCTCCGGGATGGGGGTTCCGGGAACGTATATTTACGGGCCCTGGGGGCCCACAAATACACGGCAGCTTCCCGGAACCCCCATCCCTCCGACCCCGTCCCCTCCCTTCGGTGGCCACGGGCTATGTCCTTTTTGGCCAGTTCCCGGGCCGGGCCCAGCTGCCTAGTGGGAGGCCTTTGGCCTCGTTCTTGAGGGGGAATGGGGTGGGTTTCGCCGGACTGGCCCCAAGTGGGGTAAATGCGGCGATATAGGGCTGATGGATGACCGGCCCGGCCGGGCAGAGACGGCGCCGTTGCGAAAGGTTCACATACCTGACGTCATATGCCATGGCATGGCGGCCCTCGTTCGAGGGAATATCCCTTGCAAGTCGACGCCCGCTCCACGGGCGTCCGACACCAGCGGGTGGCATGGGGTCGCCCGCCCGGGAGGCCCTTTGCACACGGACGACCGTGCGGTTCGTCGGCCGACGCCGACGCTCCGCGGACGGACATCGCGGAGGGCCGGTGCACGGCCCGCGCATCGCGGTCCGAGCCCGGCCCATTCCCCGGCGACGCCGTCGCACCCCGATCTCATCCGAGGGGGTTCGTCCACCCGTGATGACCAGTACTAAGCGCCGCGCTCACGCGCACGATCGGCGCACCTACGTCATCGACACCAGCGTCCTGCTGGCCGACCCGTTGGCCATGGCCCGCTTCGACGAGCATGAAGTCGTGCTCCCTGTCGTCGTGGTCACCGAGCTGGAGGCCAAGCGGCACCATCCGGAGCTCGGTTACTTCGCACGGCAGGCGCTCCGCCTGCTCGACGAGTACCGGGTCCGGTACGGACGGCTCGACGCGGCGATCCCGATCGGAGATCTGGGCGGGACGCTCAGGGTCGAGCTCAACCACTCCGACCCCGGTGTGCTGCCCGCCGGATTCCGGCTGGACGACAACGACTCGCGGATCCTGGCCGTGGCCAGGAACCTGCAGGCCGAGGGGTACGACGTGACCGTCGTCTCCAAGGACCTCCCGCTGCGGATCAAGGCGTCGTCCGTGGGCCTGCTCGCCGAGGAATACCGTGCCGAACTCGCCATCACAGAGTCCGGTTGGACCGGTATGGCGGAATTGACGATCACCGCCGAGGAGGTGGATGAGCTCTTCGCGGCGGAGAGCGTGTACGTACAGGAGGCTTCGGACCTGCCTGTGCACACCGGGCTCGTGCTCCAGTCGGAGCGCGGCAAGGCGCTCGGCCGGGTCGCGGCCGACGGCCGGATCCGCCTGGTTCGCGGCGACCGTGAGGCCTTCGGCATCCACGGCCGCTCCGCCGAGCAGCGGATCGCGCTCGACCTGCTGCTGGACCCGGACGTCGGAATCGTCTCGATGGGGGGCCGGGCCGGCACCGGCAAGTCCGCGCTGGCGCTGTGCGCGGGTCTGGAGGCCGTGCTGGAGCGCCGCCAGCACCAGAAGGTGATGGTCTTCCGGCCGCTGTACGCGGTGGGCGGGCAGGAGTTGGGCTATCTGCCGGGCTCCGAGGCCGAGAAGATGAACCCGTGGGCGCAGGCGGTCTTCGACACGCTGTCCGCGGTGACCACCCGGGATGTGATCGAGGAGGTCGTGGGGCGCGGCATGCTCGAGGTGCTGCCGCTCACGCACATCCGCGGACGCTCGCTGCACGACGCCTTTGTGATCGTCGATGAGGCGCAGTCGCTGGAACGCAATGTTCTTCTGACCGTTTTGTCGCGAGTGGGAGCAAATTCCCGGGTTGTCCTCACGCATGACGTGGCTCAGCGCGACAATCTCCGCGTCGGGCGGTACGACGGCGTGGTCGCGGTCGTCGAGAAGCTGAAGGGGCACCCGCTCTTCGCGCATGTCACGCTCACCCGCTCTGAGCGTTCGCCGATTGCGGCGCTGGTGACCGAAATGCTGGAGGACACCCACATTTAAGCCCGATTCGGGCCGGTCTGACGGTTCGTGCGACTCCGTACAACTCCATACCGCGACGCCGCGCAGCAAAGCCTAAGAGTTTAGCCGCGCGGCGTCGCGCTGCGCGCCCCTTTCCGCGAAACCCATGGTGTAAACGGGGTGTGAGTTTTCCCACGCAACGCAGAATTGCCTCGGGGCGTCGGTGTCCGGCAGGGTGTGGGTCCTGTCAGGCCCCGCGTACGGCACACGAGCACCCACAGTGGTGTTGCACCACACAACTCAACAAGCGTTCGCCGTACGCCGCCCGAGCACCAAGCGGAACTCTTGTGGGGGAACTCCAGGAGAGTTCGCACCGGGCCAGTGCCTCCCGTGACCAGCCGGTCCCACCCGCACTTCGGGGCCGGAACAAGGGGAGGTCAGTGCCAGGGGCACGATTGCGTCCGCGAGGTCACCTAAGCGGGCGATGCTGGAAGGAAACCGTGTGAGCCGGATCTCGGTCCGGGGATTCGCCGTGGCGTCGGCCACCGCAGTCACTACCGTCGGCGCCGTCGTCGGTGTTGCCTCGGGGAGCACGCAGGGAGGTTCGACCGAACCGGTCGAGGCCACCGCTGCCGACGCGACGCTGCTTGCAGAGATATCCCCTGGAAACCAGACCCAGGCACAGACCGCGTCGCTGACGGAGCAGGCGGACGCCCAGTCCACTGCGGCCGACGCGGCAGCGAAGAAGGCAGCTGAGGAAGCAGCTCGCAAGCAGGCCGCGAAGGACGCGGCCGCCAAGAAGGCGGCGGCGGAGAAGAAGGCCGCCGAGGAGAAGGCCGCGAAGGCGCGTGAGGCGGCGGAGAAGGCGTCCCGTTCCGCGCGTGACGCCGACGACTTCCCCGTCCAGGCCTCCTACACCATCGCGCAGGTCCAGTCCATGGCGCGGGAGATGGTCCCCGCCGGCCAGTTCCAGTGCTTCAGCAACATCGTGGACCACGAGTCCAGCTGGAACTACCGGGCCACCAACCCCTCCTCGGGCGCCTACGGGCTCGTCCAGGCACTGCCGGGCTCCAAGATGGCCTCGGCGGGCTCCGACTGGCGGACGAACCCGGCCACCCAGATCAAGTGGGGCCTGAACTACATGAACGACCGCTACGGCAGCCCGTGCGGCGCATGGGAGTTCTGGCAGGCCAACAACTGGTACTAGGCCATCGGCCGTCCGTACCGCTCATGACACCGAGCCCCCGACCGGACAGGTCGGGGGCTTCGTCGCGTCCGGCTCCAGGTAACGTCGTGGTACAGCATCGTGGCGTGGGGGTGGAGGAAGAGGAAATGTCCAAATTGCCGCAGTGGCTGGGTGTCGTCGGAGCGGGTCTCACCCGTCTCTCCACGCGGTTGGACGAGCGCCGCGAGGCCGCCGCCTCGGCCGAGTACCCGTATCCGTACGAATCCGTGGACCGGATCGGCGCGGCCTCCGCAGGCAGCCACGGTGGCGAGGGCGGGCCGTCTCAGGACACGGAGGCCGATCCCGCCCCCGAGGCCGGATCCGCCCGGAGCGAGACCGGTCACGTGCCCGCGCCGCCCGCGTACGCCCCGGCCGTCACCGCGAAGCCCGACCCGGTCGCCGCGGTCCCCTGGGGCGTGCGCGTGGCGGCCGAGGTCGGCTGGCGCGTGCTCGTCCTCGCCGGCACGCTCTATGTCCTGATGCGGGTCATCAGCGCCGTGCAGTTGGTGGTGCTGGCCTTCGTCGCGGCCCTGCTCATCACCGCGCTGCTCCAGCCGGCCGTGGGCCGACTGCGAGGACTGGGGCTGCCGCGCGGACTGGCCACGGCCGTCACCTTCATCACCGGATTCGTGATCCTGGGGCTGGTGGGCTGGTTCGTGGCCTGGCAGGTCATGGAGAACATCGACAATCTCTCGCAGCGGGTCCAGGACGGCATCGACGAGCTCCAGAGATGGCTCCTGAAGAGTCCCTTCCATGTGACCGAGGGGCAGATCAAGGACGTCGCGAAGAGCCTGCGCGAGGCTATCGGCTCCAACACCGAGGAGATCACCTCCGCGGGCCTCGCCGGCGTCACGGTCGTCATCGAGGTGCTCTCCGGCATCCTGCTCGCGATGTTCAGCACGCTCTTCCTGCTCTATGACGGCCGCAGGATCTGGGAGTGGCTGCTGAAGTTCGTACCGAGCGCGGCGCGCGAAGGCGTCGCGGGCGCGGGCCCGCAGGCCTGGCGGACGCTCACCGGCTATGTGCGCGGCACGGTGATCGTGGCCCTGATCGACGCCACCTTCATCGGCCTGGGGATCTACTTCCTCGACGTCCCGATGGCAGTGCCGCTGGCCGTCTTCATCTTCCTCGGCGCCTTCATCCCGCTGGTGGGTGCTGTGATCTCGGGCGCGCTCGCGGTGATCGTGGCGCTGGTGACGCAGGGGGTGTTCACGGCGCTGATGGTGCTGGTCGTGGTGCTGGCGGTGCAGCAGATCGAAGGCCATGTGCTGCAGCCCTTCATCCTGGGGCGTGCGGTGCGGGTGCACCCGCTGGCCGTGGTGCTCTCGGTCGCGGCGGGCGGCCTCATCGCGGGCATCGGCGGGGCGGTGGTGGCGGTGCCGCTGGTGGCCGTCACGAACGCGGTCGTCGGCTACCTCCGCGCGTACGCCCAGGAACGGATCCTGGTCGTGGCGCCGGTCGGGCCGAAGACGCCCGTGGGGTCGGTCGAGCCGGTCCCGTCGACCAGCTCGGTCGAGTCGAGCGGGTCGGTCGAGTCCGCCGGTGAGGCTGCGCCGACTCCGCCCGCTGCGGCGCGGGGTGAGCTGGAACAGTAGGCGGAGCGCAACGCGAAGGGCCCCGTGGAGGTGAGTCCACGGGGCCCTTGTGCTTCGTATGGCACTGCGTGCGGCCGATCCGTGCGCGGGCGGTGAGACGGCGCCTACTGCTCCAGCACGGCCTCGGCGTCGAGGGTCGTGCCGACCGCCTGCAGCACGGCGGCGATCTTGAAGGCCTCCTGGATCGTCTCGCGGTCCACGCCGGCCTTACGGAGGACCTGATCGTGCGAGTCGAGGCACATGCCACAGCCGTTGATCGCCGAGACCGCGAGCGACCACAGCTCGAAGTCGGCCTTCTCCACGCCGGGATTGCCGATGACGTTCATCCGCAGGCCCGCGCGCAGGTTGCCGTACTCGGGGTCCGACAGCAGGTGCCGGGTCCGGTAGTAGACGTTGTTCATCGCCATGATGGCGGCCGCCGCCTTGGCCGCGGTGTACGCCTCCGGCGTCAGGTTGGCCTTGGCCTCCGGCTCCAGCTCCGCCAGCACGCGCGGCGAGCGCGAGGCGATCGCACAGGCGAGCACGGTGCCCCACAGCTGCTGCTGCGGCAGGTTGGAGTTGCCGATCACCGAACCGAGGTTCAGCTTCAGGTCCTTGGCGTAGTCCGGTATCGCGGACTTCAGCGCGTCGAGTGACATCGTGCGATCACTCGCCCGCGAGGAGCTTGACGGGGTCGAGGGTGTCCTCGCCCTTGCTCCAGTTGCAGGGGCACAGCTCGTCGGTCTGCAGGGCGTCCAGAACCCGCAGGACCTCCTTGGGGTTACGGCCGACGGAGCCGGCGGTCACCATGACGAACTGGATCTCGTTGTTCGGGTCCACGATGAAGACGGCGCGCTGCGCGAAGCCGTCCTCGCCCTGGACACCGCAGTCGCTCATCAGCTCGTGCTTGGAGTCCGCGAGCATCGGGAAGGGCAGGTCACGCAGGTCGGCGTGGTCCTTGCGCCAGGCGTGGTGCACGAACTCGGAGTCACCGGAGACACCGAGGATCTGGGCGTCGCGGTCGGCGAACTCGTCGTTCAGCTTGCCGAACGCGGCGATCTCGGTCGGGCAGACGAAGGTGAAGTCCTTGGGCCAGAAGAAGACGACGCGCCACTTGCCCTCGTAGGACTTGTGATTGATCTGCGTGAAGGCCTTGTCCGCGTCGACGGCGACACAGGCGGTCAGGTCGTACGCGGGGAACTTGTCACCGACAGTGAGCACGCGCTCTCCTTGTAGCGTCGAGAATCCCTTGTGCGGGATTTCCGTGAGGGGTTGACGATCTACAGCCTTCCACAGACAGGATTGATCGCGGAAATCGGTAGACTTGTTGATGTTGATCGGAGGTGCTTATCAGTGACCGTGGGGAGAGGCTCGGGCCGGACCGGGGCTCGGCAGCCCAGCCTTGCGCAGCTACGAGCGTTCGCAGCCGTCGCCGAGCACCTTCATTTCCGGGATGCCGCGGCCGCCATCGGCATGAGCCAGTCCGCGTTGTCCGGCGCCGTCTCCGCCCTGGAGGAGGCGCTGGGTGTGCAGTTGCTGGAGCGTACGACCCGGAAGGTGCTGCTCAGTCCGGCGGGGGAGCGGCTGGCGGCCCGGGCGCGCACGGTGCTGGACGCGGTCGGCGCGCTGATGGAGGAGGCGGAGGCGGCTCGGGCGCCCTTCACGGGAGTGTTGCGGCTCGGGGTGATCCCGACCGTCGCCCCGTATCTGCTGCCCACGGTGCTGCGCACGGTCCATGACCGTTACCCGGATCTGGATCTCCAGGTCCATGAGGAACAGACGGCCTCGCTGGTCGACGGTCTCGGGCACGGGCGGCTGGACCTGTTGCTGCTCGCCGTGCCTCTGGGCGTTCCGGCTGTGACCGAACTGCCGCTCTTCGAAGAGGACTTCGTGCTCGTCACCGCCCATGACCACTGGCTGGGCGGGCGTGGCGACATTCCGCGGGCGGCGCTGCGCGAGCTGGATCTACTCCTCCTGGACGAGGGCCACTGCCTACGGGACCAGGCCCTCGACATCTGCCGCGAGGCGGGGAGGGAAGCGGGCGCTCCGGTCACCACCAGCGCGGCCGGTCTGTCGACCCTCGTCCAACTGGTCGCCGGCGGGCTGGGGGTGACCCTGCTGCCGCGGACCGCGCTGCGGGTGGAGACCGGGCGCAGCGATCAGCTGGCGACCGGGTACTTCGCCGACCCGGCGCCGTCCCGGCGGATCGCGCTCGCGATGCGGACGGGGGCGGCGCGGTCCGGCGAATTCGAAGAATTCGCCGAAGCGCTACGGGAGGCGCTGCGCGCTTTGCCTGTCCGCATCTGCGCCGCGTGACGAACGGCACCTGGCGGTGCCGTCCTCCGCAATCGCGGTGGGCGACGTTTATCCCGCCGCCTTCGGCAGCGCATCTCGCCCGCAGTGTGGGCTGACGGCCCGCACACGCCACTGCCGCCGACGGCGGCAAACATCCCGCCGCGACGGCGAGCAACCTGCGCGGCGGAGCACGGCGGTGCCGAACTCACCGGCCCCGTCGGTGCATGGGCCGAGGCCGGTTGGGTACCGCTCGGCTGGGCCGTTGGGGTTGCTCGCCGTCGCGGCGGGGGTGCGCCGCGACGGCGGAGTCGGCGGTGCCACGCGAGGCGCCACCGATTCGTCCGAAGCGAGCCGCAGGCTACTCCGTGTGGAGGCCGTCCGGGCGCATCATGCGCCACAGCGGCGGCAGGCTGAGGGCGGTCACCAGCAGGACCACCGCGCCGCCGATCGCCGTCATCGCCCCCACGCTGGACCAGTCCACGACAACAGGCTCGTTGACCATCTTCAGCAGGACGGCACCCAGCCCCACGCCGCCCACCATCGCCAGGCCCAGGCCCAGCGCCACCGGCACGGCGGTCTGCCACAGCACCGACCAGCTGAGCGTGGACCGACGGGTGCCGAAGGCCACGAGGGCGGCCAGCAGCCGCTTGCGCTCGCGCAGTTGCTCCAGCATGGTCACCAGCAGGCTGGCGCCGATGAGGACCAGTACAGCGGTTGCTCCGATGAAGAGACCGCGCCGGATGTTGACGAACTTCTGGGACTGCTCCGTCGCTTGGAGCGTGAGGACGTCGACCGTCGGGTCGATGTCGGCGGTGGTGTTGCGGACCCGTTCCATCGCGTCCGGATGCCTGGGGTCGACCTGGAGCAGGACGTACGCCCGGGGCTCCGCCAGCCTCGTGACCTTGAGTGTCTCGGGCGTGGTGAAGATCCCGTAGCGGAGCGTGCCCGCGGCGTCCTTCTTGGCCTCGGCTTTCTGCGCCGTCCTCGGGAGGGTCCAAAGCGCCGGCTTCCCCGTGTACCGGCCTTCGTCGTCCTGGGCCGTGTTGATGTTCAGCCTGCCGCCGGGCCGGGCGAAGGAGAAGACGTCGGTGCCCGAGTCGGGGGCCTGGACGAGGAAGACGCTGCCCGCCGTGCAGCGGTCGACGGCGACGAGTTCGCGCAGCGTGGCGCAGTCCCCGACGGTGACCGGTACGGTCGGCAGGTAGCCGTCCTGGTCCGGTTTGGCGCCGTCCTTGGCGCCCTGGGACTCGATGATGCCCTGCACCCCGCGCACGCCCGGCGTCGTCCGGAACCGCTCGAAGATGTCGCGCGCCTCCTGCCCGTTCCGGACCTCCTTCGACACACTGGCCTGGGCCCGTTCCGGGTCCTGGCCCGTGGTCTTGGTGAAGTCGCTCTCCGCACCGGCGAACAGCATCTGCACGGCGATCGCCCCGGCCACCGCGACGGTGATGCCGTTGACCATACGGGCGGACGCGGCACTGCTCAGATGCAGCCGACGGGTGGCCAGCTGCCAGGACACCGGTCCCGCGCCACCGAAGAGCCCGACGACCCGCTCGACGAGCCACGGCAGGACGGCCGTCACGCCGACCAGAAGCAATACGGTGCCGCCGACGATCTGGTACTCGTTGATCGATGCCTCGTCACTGGCGATCTGGCCCATGAGCGGCAGCAGCAGGACCAGCCCGGCGGCCGGGAACAGCAGTCGCCACCAGAGGCGGCGTCGGCCGGCGCCCGCGTTCCGCACCACGCCCAGCGGCTCGACGGTGATTCCGCGCATGGCGACGATGGTGACCCCGATGGCGGCCGCCGGGACGGCGATGACGATCAGGGCTGCGAGCGCCGGGCTGGGCGAGACGTCGGACGGGAAGACGCTGATGTCCATCAGGGTGATCGAGCCGATGAGTTGCCGACCGATCAGGAAGAACCCGAGGCCGAACACCATGCCGATCAGCGAGCCGAACAGCGCCTCGCCGGCGGCGATCCGGCGGGTCATGGCGCTGTCCGCACCGACGAGCCGCAGCGCCGCGAGCCGCCGGTCACGCCGCTCGCCGCCGAACCGCACGGCCGTACCGATGAACACGGCGACGGGCATCAGCAGGACGACGAAGACGATGACGACCAGGAGGGTCAGGATCGCGCCGAGTCCTTCGGAGGCCGCATCGGAGCCGATCTCCTTGATGCGGAAGGCGCTCCCGGTCTCGACGGTGAGCTTGTCGCTGCCCGCGTAGTACGCCAGCTCGCTCGGGCCGGACAGACCCTCGTCGGCGATCGTTCCGACGATGCGGTCGTCGAGCCGGTCCCGGAGGAGCGTGCCCTCCTTGGACGTGAGCAGGTCCTTGAGGGCCGGGGAGACCACCATCTCGCCGGGGCCGGGGATCTTCTCGATGCCGGGCGGCACCGGCGGGTTGGAGCCGTCGGGGTTGTAGATGCTCCCCCGGATGTCTTTCCCGCGGAACTCGGTGTTGCCCTGCCCGACGACCAGGGTGTCGTCGCCGGGCGCGATCTCCGCACCGAAGTACGAGTCGTCCCGGGCCAGTCCGCGCGCCTCGCGGTTGCCCAGCATGGTGGGCACGGCCGAGGCGACGAGCAGCAACGCGACGCCGAGTCCTACGCCCAGAGCGGTCAGCAGGGTGCGGACCCAGCCCTGGCGGCCGCCGGCGGCAGCGAAACGGACGCCGAGCGCCAGGTCGCTGACCCAGCGGGTGAGGCTCGTCCGGCCGTCGGCTGCGCCGCCCCCCGACGGTGCGGTCGACGTGACCTCCTCGGTCATGACCGGGCCGCTCATGAGACGCGCTCCATGTCACGCGACTTGCCGTCCCGTACGACGACCTCGCGGTCGGAGTACGCGGCGACCCGCGCCTCGTGCGTGACCAGGACGACCGCGGTACGAGTGTCCCTGGCCGCCTCTGTGAGCAGCTGCATGACCCGCTCGCCGTTGAGCGAGTCCAGCGCACCGGTCGGCTCGTCGGCGAAGAGCACCCGAGGGCCCGTCACCAGTGAGCGGGCGACCGCGACGCGCTGGCCCTGGCCGCCGGAGACCTCACCGGGCCGCTTGCGCGCCACGTCCTCGACCTCCAGCCGCGCCATCCACTCGAGGGCGCTCGCCTCGGCATCCTTGCGCTTGGTGCCGTTCAGGCGCAGCGGCAGTGCGACGTTCTCCACGCAGGTCAGTTCCGGCACGAGCTGACCGAACTGGAAGACGAAACCGAACTCGCCACGGCGCAGCGCGCTGCGCTCGCCGTCCGACAGGGCGGTCAGCTCGCGACCGCGGTAGTGGACCTGGCCCGAGTCGGGCCGGACGATGCCGGCCAGACAGTGCAGCAGGGTCGACTTGCCGGATCCGGAGGGGCCCATCACGGCGACGACCTCGCCGGGGTGGATGCTGAAGTCGGCGCCGTCGAGGGCGGGCGTCGGGCCGTACGCCTTGCGCAGGCCGACGGCGGCGAGCAGGGCACCGGTGGGGGTCACGAGCGGACCTCCTTCGCGAGCTGGTCGAGGCGGGCGGCGGTGAGTTCGAGCCACCGCAGGTCGGCCTCGAGATGGAACAGTGCGTGATCGCAGATCAGCTGGTCGGCGATGTCGCCCGAGGACTTGCGGCGGGTCAGCTCGCGCATCAGCCGCAGATGCTCGGAACGCTGGGAGTCGAGCAGATCCGCGGCCCTGCGACCGGTGAGCAGGGCGAGCACGACCTTGGTGTAGAGCGTGCTCTGCAGATAGGGCTCGGGCTTCTCCGGCTGCGCGAGCCATCGCTCGACGTCGGTGATCCCGGCTTCGGTGATCGCGTACCGCTTGCGCTCGGGACCGCCGCCCGGCTCGATGCCGTCGACCTCCACGAGGCCGTTCTTCAGCAGGCGCGACATCGTCGAATAGACCTGCCCGTAGTGCAGCGGGCGGTCGTGGCCGAAGCGCTCGTCGAAGGCGCGCTTCAGGTCGTAACCATGGCGAGGGCCGGACTCCAGCAGTCCGAGCAGGGTGTGGCCGATAGACATGGCGAGGACTCTACACCATGCGTATACGTGGTGTGTATAGACGTGGAGAATAGTCAATTCTCGCAGGTCAGCTGCTTGCGGTAGGAGAACGGCCGGTACCTGGCATCTCGTGCCGGAGGCGGGCCCGCGTGACAGGCCGGGACCCCGCCCGGCCGCCGTGTCACTTGAGGCCGAGGACGTCGACGCCAGCGTCACCGTATGCGTAGGCCGGGACCGTCTTCTTGAGGTCCGCTGAGCCGGCAGGCCGGAGGTCGGGCGAGGCCTGTGCGAGGTGCGTAACAGCGGGACGCCCCCGGGGCAACCTTGTGGACCCGTCGTCCGTCAGTTCCCATGCACAAGGGTGCTGATTGTCACGTCCGGAAAATCTTGATCGATAGCACTTTAGCCTCAGATGCGGTGTTAGCTTCGTGAGGTTTTTCCGGGGCGGATGGAACGGGAGCTGCGGGAGATGGGAAGAGCGGAAGCGAGGCGGGCGCGCCAGCGCGGAGGCCGCCGCCGCGCGAAGCCGAAGGGCGGGATACGCCGCTTCTTCACGTTCAGGAAGCTGCTGGGCGGCTTCCTCACGGTCAGCTTCCTCGGCATCGCCACCTTCATCGCGCTGTACCTCGCGGTCGACATCCCCGGCGCCAATGCCCAGGCGGAGGCGCAGAGCAACACCTACCGGTACAGCGACGGCACGCTCATCGCCCGCACCGGCGCGGTCAACCGCGAGTCCGTCCCGCTGACCGATGTGCCCAGGGACGTCCAGCGGGCCTTCGTCGCCGCCGAGAACAAGACCTTCTACCAGGACTCCGGCATCGACGTGAAGGGCACCGCCCGCGGCCTGATCAACACCGTCACCGGGAAGGGCAAGCAGGGCGGCTCGACCATCACCCAGCAGTGGGTCAAGAACTACTTCCTCGACCAGGAGCAGACCTTCAGCCGCAAGGCCAGGGAGCTGATCATCTCCCTCAAGGTCGACCAGAAGCTGACCAAGGACGAGATCCTCAAGGGCTACCTGAACACCAGCTACTACGGGCGCGGTGCGTACGGCATCCAGGCCGCGGCCCGCGCGTACTACGACGTCGACGCCGAGGACCTCACCGTCCAGCAGGGCGCCTATCTCGCCGCGCTGCTCCAGGCCCCCAGCCAGTACGAGTGGTCCACCGCCACCGCCACCTCCCGCAGTCTCGTCCTGCAGCGCTGGAACTACGTCCTGAACAACATGGTCGAGATGGACTGGCTGGACGCGGGCGAGCGCTCGAGGATGACCTTCCCCAAGCCGGTTCCGCCCAAGCCCGCCCCCGGCCTGGGCGGCCAGGACGGCTACCTCGTGCAAGCCGCCAAGGCCGAACTGATCGCCGCCGGCGTCGACGAGAAAGAGCTCGAGGCCGGCGGCTGGAACATCACGCTCGGCATCGACCGGAAGAAGCAGAAGGCCCTGGAGGCGGCCTTCGAGAGCGAGCTCCTCGACAAGCTCGACCCCAAGAAGCGGAAGGTCGACGCCCAGGTGCAGCCCGGCGCGGTCTCGGTCGACCCCAAGAGCGGCCGGGTCGTCGCCCTGTACGGCGGCGCGGACTTCATCAAACACCAGCGGAGCAACGCCACCCGCCGCGACTACCAGCCGGCCTCCACCTTCAAGCCGCTGATCCTGGGCGCAGCGCTGGAGACCGGTGCGAAGACCCAGAAGGGTGTGCCGATCGGCGCGAGCACGATCTACGACGGCACCAGCAGGCGCCCCGTCAAGGGCAGCGACACCGCTTTCGCCCCGCCCAACGAGGACGACAAGGACTACGGCAAGGTCACCGTCCAGCGGGCGATGAACAAGTCGGTCAACTCCGTCTTCGCCCAGATGGCGGTGGACGTCGGCCTGCGCGAGGTCAAGCAGACCGCGATCGGCCTCGGCATGCATCCCAAGGCCGGCGGTTTCGGGCTGGAACCGGCGATGTCGCTCGGGGTGATGGAAGCGAGCCCGCTCGACATGGCCGGGGTCTACGCCACGCTCGACAACCACGGCAGGAAGGTCGCCCCCCGCCTGGTGAAGTCCGCCGAGCGCGGTGAGCAGACGGCGGATCTGCCCGACCCGATCGGCGACCAGGTCGTCGACCGGACGACCGCCGACACCGTCACCTCGGTGCTCACGGGCGTGGTCGACGACGGTACGGGCGCGGCCGCCCGGTCGGCAGGTCTCCGGATCGCGGGCAAGACCGGCACATCCGACGACAACAAGTCGGCCTGGTTCGCGGGCTACACCCCGAGACTGGTCACCGCCGTGGGTCTCTTCGGCGAGGCCGCCAACGGCGACCAGGTCAGCATGAAGGGAGCGGGCGGCGGCGGCCGGGTCGACGGCGGCGGACCTCCGGCCCGGATCTGGGCCGCGTACTCCAAGGTCGCGCTGACCGGGAAGGCGGCCACTGCAGAGTTCGACCTGGAGACCGACCAGGGCGCGGGGGCCACCCCGAGCCCGACGCAGACTCCGACGACGGCCGACCCGGACCCGGAGCCGACTCCGACCCCGACCCGCGAGACGGAGAGCCCGGACCCGACTCCCACATCCTCGGCCCCGGTTCCGACCCCGACGCCGTCAACCCAGGCCCCGCCGACCACATCCGCTCCACCGAAGCCGACGTCCCGCCCGACGCTGCCGCCGGAACCGGACGAGGACAGCGAGGAGCCGAAG
>NZ_JBQQCD010000020.1:0-113141 GCF_052245555.1 Streptomyces sp. KR80 | reverse complement strand
CACGAGCACGGCACCGACGACCAGCAGCAGCGCGGCCCCCAGGGAAGCGCCAACCACCGACGCGCCGGTCTCGGCGAGGTCGCCCGCATTGCCGTTCGACGACGGCGCGGGGGCCGGGGTCGCCGATTCGGAATTGGGCTCCGCCGACGGCTCGTCCTTCGGCTTCTCCGACGCCTCGTCGCCGGGCAGCTCCGTGGCCGACGGCTCCACACCCGGCACGTCGTCCTCGCTGTCGCACTCGGTCCAGAAGACCTTGTGCTTCGCCCGGCCGAGCTCGCCGTCGAAGTTCCAGACCAGCTTGTAATGCCCGTCCGGCAGCGTCATGTCCTCGGAACGGCCATGCCCCTCGGCGTCGAGGGTCAGCGTGCCGTTCTCCGCCTCCTCGCCCTTGATACCGGTCGGCGGCATCTCGACGATCTTCCAGGTCACCTCCTGGCCGCCGTCGAAGCCGAACGCGTCGAGGTAGAAGCTGCAGACGTGCGGCTCATTCCGGCGAAGCTCCTCGCCGGTCTCGGCGTCGTGAATCTTCACAGTCCCGTTGTCGCCGGGAGGGGTCGCGTACGCGGCCGGACCGGACAGCAGCGAAATCGCTGCGGCCGCCGTCACCGCACAAGCCGAAAAAAGGGTGCGCATGGGCCACCAATTCCAGGGGAAGTACCAGAGGGTGAGGTGGGGGGGCGGCTCAGCTTGCTGCCGCCGCGCTAAGGCGGTCAAGCGGCATAACGCCCCATCGGTGCGCTTGGGACCCGGACGTCCCATTGGTCACTGATAACAATCCGGCCAAGATGGCGTGTTCGACGCTGTGTGCTCCTCAGAGCGTTGCGAACGACGCGCCGAGCAGGGTCAGGCCCAGCAGGCCCAGCGCCCATGCCGTACGCCGCATCCGCAGGCCGCCCGCGACCACCAGTGCCGACAGCAGCAATGCACCCCCGAACGGCACCCACGCGTACAGCACCCCCGCGTTCCCGGTCCGTACGACCTCGTCCGTGCCCGGCCGTACCGCGACCAGCAGCCGTTCGCCCTTCTTGTGCGTGACCGCCCGGTCGATCGTCACCTTCGCCCGGGGCCTGCCCTCCGGTCCCGCCGGTACGAACGGCCCCGTGCAGGTGTCCTCGCCACACCGGGCGATCGTCACCGTGCCCCGCTCCCGGCCCTTCGCCAGCATCGCGTGCTGCGCGGTGTCCCACGACGTCCACACCCCGGCTACGAGCAGCAACAGCGCCACGGCGGCCATCACGGTGTTCTTGCCGACCAGCAGCAGACCGTAGGCACTCTCACCCGCACGTCGGAAACGGCTGCGCTTTTGGATGCTCGGATCGGAGTTGGCCATGGCCGCGATCCTTGGCCATCCGGAAGCTCTCGGTCAACCTTTGGGCCTGCACCTTGAGCCGGGCTGTCCCGGGGTGTCCCGTTAGGAGTTGTACGTGCCCTGCGCCCGCTCCAGGCCGTCCACGATCAGCGTCTCCACCGCGTCCGCCGCACGGTCCACGAAGTACTCCAGCTCCTTGCGCTCCGCAGCGGAGAAGTCCTTCAGCACGAAGGCGGCCACATCCATCCGGCCCGGAGGCCGGCCGATCCCGAACCGCACCCGGTGATAGTCCGGCCCCAGCGACTTCGTGATCGACTTCAGTCCGTTGTGGCCGTTGTCCCCGCCGCCCTGCTTCAGGCGCAGCGTTCCGTAGTCGATGTCCAGCTCGTCATGGATCGCCACGACCTGCTCCACCGGCACCTTGTAGAAATCCCGCAGCGCCGTCACCGGACCGCCCGACAGGTTCATGTACGACATCGGCTTCGCCACCACCACCCGTCGGCTCGACGGGCCGGGCATGCCCAGCCTGCCCTCCACCACCTGCGCACGGGCCTTGTGTGCCTTGAACCGGCCACCCATCCGCTCCGCGAGCAGATCGGCCACCATGAAACCCACGTTGTGCCGGTGGGCGGCGTACTCCGGACCGGGATTGCCCAGACCCACCACCAGCCACGGGCTGTCCACGTCGCTCATCTGCATGTCTCCTTGACGGCGCGACCGCTGCCCGATGCCCGTAGGCACCGAGCAGCGGTCGCCGGAAGCGGAAGATCCAGAAGACCCAGGGGGCACGACGCCCCCGCGGCCCGGGCGGACCCGAGCCGTCCCGGCGGATCAGGCCTCGGTCGCCTCGGCGGCCTCGGCCTCCTCGGCCTCCTCGGCCACCGGCTCCTCGGCCTGCGCGGCCAGCACCTGCAGCACGACCGCTTCCTCCTCGACAGCCAGCACCGTGCCCGCCGGCAGCGAGATGTCCTTCGCCAGGATCGAGGCACCGGCGTGCAGACCCTCGATGGAGACGGTCACCGCCTCCGGGATGTGGGTGGCCTCGGCCTCGACCGGCAGCGCGTTCAGCACGTGCTCCAGCAGGTTGCCGCCCGGCGCCAGCTCGCCCTCGGTGTGGATCGGCACCTCGACGGTGACCTTCTCGCCGAGCTTCACCAGCAGCAGATCGACGTGCTCGACGAAACCCTTCAGCGGATCACGCTGCACAGCCTTGGGGATGACCAGCTCGTTCCGGCCGTCGATCGACAGACCGATGAGCACGTTCGGGGTCTTCAGCGCGAGAAACAGCTCGTGGCCCGGCAGCGTCACATGCACCGGGTCGGCGCCGTGGCCGTACACCACGGCGGGCACCTTGCTGTCACGGCGGATACGGCGGGCAGCGCCCTTGCCGAACTCCTTGCGGACCTCAGCGGGGATCTTGACCTCGGCCATCATGCACTCCTCGTCGTCGTCGTCAATTCTGGCCGTCACCCGGCCCACGACAGACCTGCTACGAAGAGCGCGTCGATTACGGACCGCCGCACCACACGAGTGCGGCCTCCCTCGCCGAGCAACTCAAAGAGTCTACCCGGCGGGAAGGCCGCCCTTGAAATCGATCACAGCGCCTGCAAGCACGGGTGCCGGCAAGCACCCGTGGTCAGACCCGTACGCCCGGCATCAGGCCTGTTCCTCGAAGAGGCTCGTCACCGAGCCGTCCTCGAACACCTCACGCACCGCACGCGCGATCGTCGGCGCCATCGACAACACCGTGATCTTGTCGAGGTCCACCTCGCCCGGCGTCGGCAGCGTGTTCGTGAAGACGAACTCACTCACCTTCGAGTTCTTCAGCCGGTCCGCAGCAGGACCCGAGAGCACACCGTGCGTAGCCGTCACGATCACGTCCTCCGCGCCATTGGCGAACAGCGCCTCCGCCGCAGCGCAGATCGTGCCACCCGTGTCGATCATGTCGTCGACCAGGACACACACCCGGCCCTTCACATCGCCGACCACCTCGTGCACCGTCACCTGATTCGCGACGTCCTTGTCACGCCGCTTGTGCACAATCGCCAGCGGCGCACCGAGCCGGTCGCACCAGCGGTCCGCCACCCGCACCCGGCCCGCATCCGGCGACACCACCGTCAGCTTCTCGCGGTCCACCTTCGCGCCCACGTAGTCCGCAAGCACCGGCAGCGCGAACAGGTGATCCACCGGACCGTCGAAGAACCCCTGGATCTGGTCGGTGTGCAGATCCACCGTGAGAATCCGGTCCGCACCCGAGCACTTCAGCAGATCCGAGATCAGACGCGCCGAAATCGGCTCCCGGCCCCGGTGCTTCTTGTCCTGACGCGCATACCCGAAGAACGGCAGGATCACCGTGATGCTCCGAGCGGAAGCCCGCTTCAGAGCGTCGACCATGATCAACTGTTCCATGATCCACTTATTGATCGGAGCCGTGTGGCTCTGGATCACGAAGCAGTCCGCGCCACGCGCGGACTCCTGAAAGCGAACGTAGATCTCGCCGTTGGCGAAGTCGAACACCTTGGTCGGGACCAGCCCGACACCCAGCTGCTGCGCAACCTCCTCGGCCAGCTCAGGGTGGGCGCGGCCGGAGAAGAGCATCAACTTCTTCTCGCCGGTCGTCTTGATCCCGGTCACAACACAGTCTCCTTGCCGACTTCCGATGTGCTTGATGTCCTTCGCGTCACGTTCATACGCGCTTTCACGGTACGCCCCGCGCAGTGCAGCCGCGGACGATCACTGACCGCCCTCGGGCTCCTCACGCGTCGCCAGAGCCGCCTGTGCGGCAGCGCTCCCCGGCCGCTTCCGTGCGACCCACCCCTCGATGTTCCGCTGCTGGCCACGCGCGACCGCCAGCGAACCCGGGGGCACATCCTTGGTGATCACCGAACCGGCGGCGGTGTACGCACCGTCCCCGACCGTGACAGGAGCCACAAACATGTTGTCCGCACCGGTCCGACAGTGACTGCCGATCGTCGTGGCGTGCTTCGCCACCCCGTCGTAATTCACGAACACTGTCGCCGCGCCGATGTTCGTGTACTCGCCGATCGTCGCGTCGCCCACATACGACAGATGCGGCACCTTCGTGCCCTCGCCGACATCGGCGTTCTTCATCTCCACAAAAGTCCCGGCCTTCGTCTTCAGGCCGAGCTTCGTCCCCGGCCGCAGATACGCGAACGGGCCCACACTCGACCCTTCGCCGACCTGCGCCCCGTCCGCGACCGTATTGCTCACCCGGGCACCCGCACCGACCGAGGTGTCCTTCAGAGTGCAGTTCGGGCCCACCTCGGCGTTCGTCGCCACATGCGTGGCACCCTGCAGCTGACTGCCCGGGTGCACCACGGTGTCCGGCTCGAACGTCACCGTCACATCCACCCACGTCGTCGCCGGGTCCACGACCGTCACACCGCTCAGCATCGCCTCGTGCAGCAGCCGCTCATTGAGCAGCCGGCGCGCCTCGGCGAGCTGAACCCGATTGTTGATCCCCAGAATCTCCCGGTGATCCCCCGCCACGGCGGCCCCCACGCGGTGGCCCGCCGCACGCAGAATCCCGAGCACATCGGTGAGGTACTCCTCGCCCTGGCTGTTGTCGGTGCGGACCTTGCCGAGCGCATCCGCGAGCAGCCGGCCGTCGAAGGCGAATACCCCGGAGTTGATCTCGGTGATCGCCCGCTGCTCCTCAGTCGCGTCCTTGTGCTCGACGATCGCCGTAACCGCTCCGTCGGCACCCTCGCGCACGATGCGGCCGTAACCGGTGGCGTCCGGGACGACGGCGGTGAGCACGGTGACCGCGTTGCCGTCGGCGGTGTGCGCATCGGTGAGCCGCCGCAGTGTCTCGGCGGTCAGCAGCGGAGTGTCGCCGCAGAGGACGACCACGGTCCCCTCGACCGGCCCCGCCCCCGACGCCGCGAGCTCCTCCAGCGCCATCCGGACCGCGTGCCCCGTCCCGTTCTGCTCGTGCTGCACGGCGGTACGGACGCCGGGATCGATCTCGGCCAGATGCGCGGTGACCTGCTCACGGGCGTGACCGACGACCACGACGAGATGCTCCGGATCGAGCTCGCGAGCGGCGGCCACGACATGGCCGACCAGGGAACGGCCACAGATGGAATGCAGGACCTTGGGGGTCGCCGACTTCATACGGGTGCCCTCACCCGCTGCGAGGACGACGACGGCTGCCGGGCGGTTGGCGCTCACGGGGGTGCCCTTCGGCTTCGGGTGGCGGACACTCGCAGGATACCGGGGCGTTTTTCGCCGGAAACGCATCGGGTCCCGACCTGAAGGTCAGGACCCTGTGATACGAACTTTGAGCTCCGCTGCCAGGACTCGAACCTGGAATGATGGGACCAAAACCCACAGTGTTGCCAATTACACCACAGCGGATAGCTGAACAGGCCGAATTGGACATTCGGCTAGATCGCCGAGTCGGCCCCCACCACTATGCCGTACCGCCGGCATTCGATGCGACGGTATAGGTCTGCGCCTGTCGAGGACTCGAACACCGAGGGAGCAGTGGTCGTTTTCGACGGGGCGGGAGGGGCGTCAGAAGAGGCCGTCCCACATCTGCTCGAGGAGTACTGACCACCAGTTCTCCGGGGAGGAGAGGGCTGCCGGGTCGAGGGCGGCGAGCTGGGCCTGGAAGTCGACCGTCCAGCGGCCGGCCTGCTCCGGGGTCAGGCCGAAGCGGAGCCGCCACATCCTGCCGAGCAGGGACATGCAGCGGACGAACTCCGGCAGTCCGGTGTTGACGAACACCGGCTGGCCCCCCTGTCCCGTGGGGGATCCGGCTTCGACCGGGACGGCCACGATGTTCGCCGTGCCGTACTGCACGCACAGGTGCTTGCCGAAGTCGTTGCCCATGACGAGGTACGAGCTCGCGTCCGATGCGGGCTGGACGCCCCGTTCGGCGGCCAGCTCCGCCAGGGTGGGCACCGGGCGGCCCGGCTGGGCCTGGGCCCAGAAGAACGGGCCCATGTCCAGCGGCAGCCCCGCCCACACGAGGGTTTGGGCGACCGCCTCGGGTACGCCCTGCCGGGAGACCGCGTGCTGGTCGAAGCGGTAGATGCCCTGCGGGCCGAAGGCCTGCAGCAGCTCGTTCGCGATGCCCTCGAGCGGGACGGGCGGCATGGGCTGCACCTGGCTCGGGTGCGGCAGGGGCACGCGGTTCGGCGCCGGGAGGGCTGGGCCGTCTGCGACCTGGTGCAGTTCCCCCTGGTGCTCGACGAGATGCCGTACGCCCTGCTGGCGCGAGGCGTGGTCCTGGCCGTACGCGGCGGTGTGACTCGTGCGCACCTGTGGCCAGGTCTCGCGGATCATCCGGGCGCAGTAGCCGCCGGGCAGCTCGCACGACTCCAGTTCGGTGTGTAGTTCGAGCACCTGTTGGGGCGGTACGCCGAGGGCGCGCAGCTCGTGCAGGATCTGCCACTCGGGGTGCGGGGTCCCGGGCGCGGAGCGGCGGATGATCTGCTGCTCGGAGCCGTCCTGGGCGCGGTAGCGCAGTACGGCCATGTAGCCGGGCCCGACCCTGGGCAGGTCGGCGGGCGGCTGGGGGTTGCCGTACGCGCTGGGCGGCTGTGCGCCGGGCGTCCCCGGGGGCACGCCGGGTCCGCCCGGTGGCACTCCGGGACCGCTGGGCGGCTGGGCGCCGGGTGCCGCGGCCGGCCCTCCTGGCGGGGCGGGTGGACCTGCGGTGGGGCCGCCGGGCCCAGTCGGACCGGGCATGGGTGGACCGGCCGGGCCGCCGGCGAGCATGGTCGCGGCGGCGTGCAGTCCGTCGTGGCCGCCGAGGGGTGCGCCGGGAGGGCCCGCCCGGCCTGGGCTGCCGGGCGGGCCGGGGGGCTGCGGGCCTGATGGTCCATTGGTGCCGGGCGTGGCCGGAGTGCCTGGCCGGCCTGGGGTGCCGGGTGGACCAGGAGGGTGAGGCACGTCGGATCGGCGAGGGCCGGGGGCGCCGGGAGTGCCCGGCTGGCCTGGGGCCCCGGGCGGGCCCGGTGGGATTGGGCCTCCGGTGCCTGGGGTGCCGGGTGGGCCCGGGGGATGGGGTGCACCGGGCGTGGCGGGGCCTTGTGAGGGGTCGGCGAGCATGGTTGCGGCGTAGTGGACTCCACCCGGGCCGCCGGGGGTTCCGGGTGGCTGGGAGCCGGTCGCGCCGGGTTGGCGGCCTGAGGTGTCAGCGCCTCCTGGGACGGAAGTGCCGGGAGTCCCCGGCGAGTTGGGGGCATCGCCCGTGCTGGGCCCACCAGGCACGCCGATGGCGTTCGGCCCGCCGGACCCACCGGGCGCGCCGGTTGCGGACTGGGCGGCAGGGTCGCTCGGGGTCAGGCCTTCCGGTGGGAGGGACGGGACCAACTGGGTTGGGATATAGCCGCCCGCGGGGGTGCCTGGGGCGCCGGGGCCGGGGCCCGGTGGGGAGCCTGCGCCCGGGGTGCCTTGGGCACCCGGCGGGGGGTTGCCCTGTGTGCCGGCGTGCCCGCCAGGGGTGGCGGGAGTGCCCGGGGGAGGCGGGGTGGCCGGTGCACCGGGGGGTGCCGAGCGGCGGGGGGCGCGGCTCGTCGCGGCGTCGGCGATGTCGCCCGCCCTTGCGCCCGGAATGTCGGGTGAGCCGGGCGGGCCCGGGGGCTGCGGCGGAGCGGATGGTCCTGCCTGACCGGGGATGCCCGCGGCAGCCGGACCCGACTGGCCCGGAGCGCCCTGGGAGATGGGTCCTGCTTCGTCCGGCGGGGCTGGAGTAGCGGCCGCTTGAGGGCCGTCGGCGACTGGAGCGACTGCCGTGGGGGGCAGTTGGCTGCCGCCGGACATGAGTTCCGTCTTGGCGTCGGCGTTCACGCCTGGGGGAGGCGGGCTGTTCCCGTCGTCGAGGTCCGCGAGCGGTGGTGCGAAGACCGTTGCGGGGAGGCCGACGGAGCGGTCCTCGCCGTCGCCCTGTGCGTTGGCGTCGACCCACGGTGTGGCCGCGGACGGTGCCCCCGGACCGCCGGTGTTCAGACCGCCGGGGTCGATGCCAGCAGTGCCGGCATCGCCAGTGGCAGCACCGCCGGGGCCGCCCGGCTGTGCGGCGGGGACGCCGCCCTTGGAGGTCGGCTCGTATGCCGCCGGGCGCGCCGGCCCCCCGGCGGGTGCGGCCGGTGCTGCGGGTGCTGTGTCCGCGGGCGGGGCCGCCCAAGGCGTCCCAGCGCTCACCCCGTCCGCCCCTGCGGGCCGGTCCGCCGTCGCAGCGTCGGCCCGGCGGTTCGGGATGCCGATCTGCTCGGCTGCGTCCTGCAGCCACTGCGGCGGTGTCAGCAGGAAGGACGTGGCCTCGAGGTCGATCCGCTGCGGAGACTCGCCGACCGGAGCGGGCGTTCTGCGGTCGACGCCGCCGTACTCCTCCTCGTACCGCCGGATGACCTCGCCCACCGGCAGTCCCGGCCAGAGTGTGGCCTCTCCGCTGTCCCGGGCGATGACCATACGGGCGCGGCTGCCGTCACGGGACGGGTCGTCCGCGGAGCAGTCGGCCGACGTGGGGGTGAGCGCAGCGGTGGCCGGGTCCCGATCCTCGGCCCAGGCCACGAATCCCAGGTCGAACTCCCGGACGTGTACGTCCCGGTGCCGGTCCTCGGGCACGTCGCCGTTGACCCAGTGCTCCGCGCGCTCCTGCGCCTGCGCGAAGGTCACCATCGCGCCCTCACCCCTCCACCGGGACGGCGCGCGCGAAGCCACCGCCCACCATCAGGTTCGCCACGGTCTCCAGCTCCGGCGGGTTGCCCGCCAGCCGCTGCAGGAAGTCGTCGAAGTCGTCGCCGCAGGGCAGCAGCAGCTGATCGACGCGCTGCTGGACTGCCCAGCCGTCGCGGTCCCGGGCGTCGTCGTACGCGCAGAACCACACCGATCCGGTCGCCCGGCCGTTCACCTTCACCGTGAGCACCCCGCCCTGCACGAAGCCGATGCCCAGGTAGTCCTTGGTGACGTGGTCCCGGAGGCATTTGTTGACGTAGACGAGGTCGTTGGCGGCGGCTTCGTCCCGGACGGTCAGGAACGGCTGGTCGATCAGCAGGCCGAGCTCGGCGTCGAGCCCGACGCCCACCGGGGCGCAGCCGCCGGCCACCTTGAGGAAGGAGCGGTACGCGCCGGGCAGCCGGAAACCGAGGTCCTCCTCCACGCCGAGGACTTGCTCCTCGGTGACCGCGACCGACTTGCTGGGCAGCCCGAAGTGCACGGGCTTGGTCTCCTGGAGGGGGCGGGTGCCGCGCTTGTTCTGGTCCACGGCGGCGGTCGCCAGCCCGCCGTGGTGCCGCAGCAGGGCCTTGACCTCGACGGGGATCAGGTGCATGCGGCGGGTGCCGGCGACGTGGTGCCAGGTCCAGCCGTGCGGGGTGGCCACCGATGGCAGGCTGCCCCAGAGCTCGTGGCCCGCGGCGTGCAGTGCGGCGTTCGCGGATACGTAGTCGGTGAGCCGCAGTTCGTCGATGCCGAAGCCTTCCGGGGGGTCGGCGATCTCCGCTGCCGCCCGCGCGTACGGCGAGAAGTCCGGAAAGCCGTCCTGGTCGACCCGTACGCCGTGGGGGTAGCGGGTGGCCCGGACCGGGTCGGGGAAGTGCACGACCTGTCCGGCGTAGGCCGTGTTCGGTGGCGCGGCGGATGGTTCTCGCCGACCAGTCGTCATGGCGTTTGCCCCCCTGGTGCGTCTCGCTCCTGCGGGCACAGCCTATGTGCTGCCACAACAGGGATGTCTCCCCGGTCGGTGTGACCGTACGGGTGGGCGAACGCGCCGTCGGCCAGCTCTTCCCGGCGCGGAGCAGCGTCTTGTGCTGCGCGTCCGCCACGCAGTGCTCGACCGCTATCGCCTCGCCCAGTACAACCCGCGGGACGGGGTGTGCGGCTTCCTCTTCCGCCTGCACATTTGGCAGGCTGGCCACTCGCAACTCGGGGGATTGCACTGGGAGGGACAGCACGACCATGAGCACCACACAGGACGCCGCCACCAGCGAGCCTGCTTCTTCGCCGGGTGATCCCCGGCTCAGCTGGAGCGCCACCGACGACTCGGGCGGGGCGCCCGTGCTCCGTCACCGCAGGGACGGCATCCTTCCCACAGTGGCCGCCGCACTGTCGGTTCGCGGCGAGACGCTCACCGCCACCGCGGCCAAGGGCGACCAGCCGCCCGAGCTCCATCCGCTCGTCCAGGACTTTCTGGACACCCTCACCACGGAGCGCCGGGAGCGGTTCACCGGCCGATGTCCCGAAGCCGTACTGCTGTCGCGTTTCTTGGGCACCGTGGAGGCCGCGCGCAGCAAGCGCGCCTCGCGCAAGCCCCTCACGCACGGGGAGGCGCGCCGTGCCCTGAAGCACGCGAAACTCACCGCGCGCCACATCCGTGAGGACGGCGACCCGGAGCACGGCGCGTATGCCCCGCCCTGTCGTTCGTGCGGCCCGCTTCTCGCGCACTTCGGTGTCCGCCCGGTCGATCCGACGTCGACGGACGGGAGTTGAGATGCGCGCCTTCGAACGGGCCGGGACCACCAGGTTCCCGGTCGCCCTGGATGCTGCGCTGCGCGAAGCGGGCTGGCAGCCCGGTCGCTGGGACATGAGACAGGCGGAGGTCTGGGCCGACACGCTCAGCGCGCATGTCTCGCCGGCCGGTCACCGGCATGCGGTGTTCCCGGCGGCGGTCGAGGCGTGGGCCGAGTTCGGCGGGTTGCGGATCGGAGTGTCCGGCCCCGGGCGCCATATCGCGCCGACGCCGCTGCTGGTCGATCCGCTGCGGGGGCTCCATCTCGCGCGGATCCTCTCGGACTTGGGGCGTGCTCTGGAGTCGGAGCTGTGTCCGCTCGGTGCGGAGACCGGTGGGGCGGGTGCGGTCCTGGCCATCGATGCGGCGGGCCGGGTCTACAGCCTCGATCACACCGGGGACTGGTATCTGGGGGCGGACATCGACGGGGCGCTCGCCACGCTGGTGACGGGGACCCGGCCCGCGCGGTTGAGTGTGAGCGGCTGACCCGGCGTAGGGCTCGCCTGCCGCCGCCCGGCTGTGGGCAGTCGTACGGGCCGGGCTGGGGCACCGTGTGAGGCGCGGGCGGGCTGCGCAGGAGCGGGGTTCAGCGCCCGGCGGAGGTCAGGCCCCGTCCGCACCGCTCGTACGGCGATCGGGCAGCACGGCCGACACCCGGAAGCCACCCGCCTCCGTCGGCCCCGAGACGAAGCCGCCGCCCAGTGCCGTCACCCGCTCGCGCATCCCCACCAGGCCGTTGCCACCGCTCGGCAGCCGGGCGTCGGAGTCCGACTCGGCCGCCGGTCCGTTCTCGACGAGCACCGCGACCTCGTTCTCCCGGCGTGCGAGTCTGACCCGGGCCGCCGCCCCCGCCGCGTGTTTGTGCACATTGGTCAGCGCTTCCTGCACCACGCGGTAAGCGGTCTGCTCCACGGGCGGCGGGTAGGACCGCTCCTCGCCCTCCACGGCGAGCTCGACGCTCATGCCCGCAGCCCGTGACTCCCCGACCAGCGTGGCCAGTTCGCTCAGGCACGGCCCTTCCGGCGCTTCGGCTGCTGCGGCGCGCTCGCGGTCGGCGCCGGGGATCGGAGGCGAGGCAGACGCGGCGTCGGACTCCGCCGTGGCCCGTCCGCCCGCGGTGGCGAATGCGGCGAGGCGGGCCGGGCCGTGCGAGGCGTCCGGCCCGGCCGCTCCGTCCGAAGCGCCGCCCCGCGCGGGGGTGCTGCCGGCGGCGGACCGGCTGTCGTCGGCGCGCAGCACGCCGAGCATCTCGCGCAGCTCGGTGAGCGCCTGGCGGCCCATGTCGCCCACGAGCCCGGCGTTCTTCGCGGCCCGCTCCGGGTCCTTCAACGCCACCGCCTGCAACGCCGCCGCGTGGACCACCATCAGTGACACCCGGTGCGCCACCACGTCGTGCATCTCGCGGGCGATCCGGGTCCGCTCCTCGTTGCGCGCCCATTCGGCCCGCTCCTCGGCCCGGTCGGCGAGCAGGGTGAGCTCCCGCTCCAGCCCGTCCGCGCGCTCCCGCAGACTCTCCACGAGCCGCCGCCGGGCCCCGACGTACAGGCCGAACAGCAGGGAGGGCGCCGTCAGACCGACGGCCATCAGCACCGAGACCAGGATGGTGACCCAGATCGGCGGCGAGTAGCCGTCCCGCCGCATGTCCTGGTGGAAGCGGATGAAGGTGATCAGCAGGGTCCCGGCCATCGACATGCCGGCGAGGACGACCGTGATCCGCCGCGGGACGTCGGACGCGGCGAGCGTGTAGAGCCCGATGATGCCGAGGACGAAGCCCATCTCGGCCGGGGTGATGGCGATCGAGACAAGGACGACCGCGATCGGCCAGCGCCGTCGCAGGCCGAGCGTGGCACCCGCGAAAACGCCCAGCAGTACCCCGGCCGCCGCCGGGATCTCCGCTTCCCGCGCGAACGGCACGCCTTCGAACGCACACTCCAGGGCGGAGACGACGGCCAGCACGACGTCGAGCACCATGCTCCGCCGGCGTCCCCACCACCACGGCCCGGCGGGCGCGTCTCTCGCGCCCGCCTCCACTACTGCCCCCGTTGTGGTCATACCGACCAGCGTAAGGGCGCCCGCCACCGACATTCCGGGTGGTACCAGGCCTCGAAGGACGGCGGGATGGCCGGTGCTGGGGGAGGGCGGACGGAGTGTCGCGTTACGGGGGCTTCTGCCTCATCAAGAAAGATGTGCGCCGAGTGCGTTGCATGCCGGATTAAGGGGCTTAGGGATGGGTGCGTCTGTTTCACGTCATGGCTTCGCCGTCGTGCGGGGCCGAGAGCGCGGGTACCGGCCGGACCAGGTCGACCGCATCATCGAGAGGCTGGCGGCCTCGCGCGACGAGACCTGGGAACGGGCCGCCCGGCTGACCGTCCTGGCCAGAGAGATGGAGGAACGGGCACAGCGGCTGTTGGACCGAGTGGCGGCGATGCCCGCGCAGACGTACGAGGTGCTGGGCCCGCGGGCGTTGGAACTGCTCCGCGTCGCCGAGGCGGAGGCCGCGGCCCTGCGGGACGCAGCGGAGGCGGCCGCGCAGAAGCTCCGGGAGGACGCCGAGGAGGCGGGACGTGCGCGGCAGGACGCGGCGCGGGCGCATGCGGCGGAGGTGCGGGACGCAGCGGAGGCGTGGGCCGGGCAGGCCCGGGCGGAGGCGGAGCAGGTGGCCGACGACGTGCGGGCGGCGGCACGTCAGGACGTGAAGCAGTGGCGGTCCGACTCGATGGCGGCCCTGAGGACGATGCACCGGCGGGCCGACGAGATGCGTGCGGAGCTGGAGAAGGAGCAGGCGCAGCGGGCGGATGCCGTCGAGCGCGAGATCGCGGAGGCGCAGGGGGCGGCGGATGCGCGGATCGACGGTCTGTCAGCGCGGGCTGACGGGGTGCTCGCCGAGGCGCGGCGCAGGCACGCGGAGGCGGAGGAGGCGGCGCGGCGGACGCTGGCGGACGCGGAGGCGCAGGGAGCGGACCTGGTGGCGCGGGCGCGGGCGTGGGCACAGCGGGTGGAGCGGGAGTCGGAGCGGCTGGTGCGGGAGCACGAGGAGCGTTGCGAGGCGCTGCGGCTGGAGATGGCGCAGGTGCGGCAGGGGTTGTCGGCACTGGAGGGCGGCGGCTCGGACGCGGATGCCGCGGGTACGGATGCGTCGGACGGGGACGCCACGGACACGGACGCCCCAGGCACGGCTGCATCGAAAACCGATGCCCCGGACACGGACACAGACACGGATGCGCTGCCGGAGCCGGAGTCGCCACCGGGTGCCGAGGCCTGAGGGCGGTGCCTCGTCCGGACCCGCCCCCGGAGTCGCCGCACGGCGGTCGTAGCGGTCGTAAGGGACCGCCGTCAGTCCCGCTGTGGGGCGGCGGCTGCGTCCGCGTCCGGGATCACCGGGAAGCGGCGCGGGGCCAGCAGCAGGAGGACGACGAAGGCGAGGGCGGCAGCGGCGGCCGCGCCGAGATAGACGTGGTCGACGGCGGTGGCCACCGCCCGCCGCAGATAGTCCGCCGCCCCGCCCGTCAGCGCGCCCGGGTGCTCCAGCGCGTGCGAGACGGAGTCCAGGTCGTCCGGCAGGCCAGGCCGTAGCGCGTCAGGGGCGTCCGCGAGCCGGGCGGCGAGGGTGGCGTTCGCGACGGCCCCGAAGAGGGCCGCGCCGAGACTCTGCCCGACCTGACGGCAGAACAGCACGGACGCCGTGGTGGTGCCGCGCTCCGCCCATGGCACCGTCGACTGCACCCCGACGATCAGCGGCAGCTGGAAGAGTCCCAGCGCCGCCCCGAGAAGAAGCATGATCAGGGCGGGCTGCCACGCTTCGCCGGGGAACGGCAGGAGGGGGAAGGCCAGAAGGATCAGGGCGGCGAGGCCGATGCCGACGAGTGCGCTCTGCCGGAAGCCGATCCGGCGGTAGACGTGGCTGCTCAACGCCGCGGAGATCGGCCAGCTGAGGGTCATCACGGAGAGCACGAACCCGGCCGCGATCGGGCCGAGCCCGAGGACCGACTGCGCGTACGTCGGCAGGAAGACCGTCGGGGCGACCATCAGCAGCCCGAGGGCGCCAAGCGCGAGGTTGACCGCGGCGATGGTGCGACGTTTCCAGACCCAGCCGGGGATGATCGGTTCGGCTGCGCGGCGTTCGATCCGGACGGTTGCCGCCGCGCACACCGCACTGCCGAAGAACAGGCCGAGCGAGGGCGCCGACAGCCAGGGCCAGGCGACGCCGCCCTGGACGAGGGCGGTGAGCAGCAGCCCGCCACAGGCGAAGACGGCCAGGGCCCCGGCCCAGTCGATGCGCGCCGGGCGGGAGGGCCGCCGCAGCGGTTCGTGGAGGTGGCGGGCGATGAGCCACAGTGCGAGCGCCCCCACGGGCAGGTTGACGAGGAAGATCCAGCGCCAGTGCGCGTACGCCGCGAGCAGCCCGCCCACGGCCGGCCCGGCGACGGCGGACAGGGCCCAGACCGCGGAGAGTCTGGACTGGATCTTCGGGCGTTCCTTGAGCGGGTAGAGGTCGGCGGCGATCGTCTGGACCGTGCCCTGGATGGCGCCGCCGCCCAGGCCCTGGACGATGCGGAAGGCGATCAGGGCGGCCATGTCCCAGGCGCCGGCGCAGAGCACTGATCCGACGAGGAACAGGGCGATGCCGCAGATCAGGACCGGCTTGCGGCCGAAGGTGTCGGAGAGCTTGCCGTACACCGGGAGGGTCACGGTCACGGCCAGCAGATAGCCGGAGAAGAGCCAGGAGAAGACGGAGAGCCCGCCGAGGTCGCCGACGATCTGGGGCACCGCGGTCGCCACGACGGTGCTGTCCAGTGCGGCGAGGGCCATGCCGAGCATGAGGGCTGCGACGACCGGGCCGCGGCGGGCGGTGGGCGCCGGGTCCGCCGTGGGTGCGGCGTCCCGGCCGGCGCGCCTCGCGGTGTCGCTCACCGTGCCCTTCCCCTCCTCGATCCGTGTAGTACGCACCCTTCCATGCCGGGGACAGCGTACGGAACCGGGCGTCCGGCCCGTGGAGCGGGACCGGCTCACACCGCGGGAGGTGCCGTCTCACCGTCCTGGCCGCCTGGACGGCGCGGACGCGGCTGAGCCCGGCTTCCTCACGTCCGGCGGAGCGTGAGCGTGCCGTCCGGCTCCAGGGCGATGCGGGCGCCGAAGCCGCGACTGACCCGGTCGAGCGTCGCGCGCAGCCACTCGGCGTCCTTGCTCGAGGCGCGCCGGAGCCGCATCTGCCGGGCCTGCATGGGTGCCATCCAGGCCCGGACCAGCCTGCCGGTGTCCGGTTCCACCGAGACGAAGTAGAGCAGCCGCAGGTCGTCCCGGTACTCCTGGTAGCCGGTGATGCCCTCGTAGTCGTCGATGAAGTCGCCACAGCCGTACAGGACGAGCTTCTCGCGGTACACCTCGATGGGCCGGGGATGGTGCGAGGAGTGGCCGTGCACG
Source organism: Streptomyces sp. KR80 (assembly GCF_052245555.1). Classification (NCBI taxonomy): domain Bacteria; kingdom Bacillati; phylum Actinomycetota; class Actinomycetes; order Kitasatosporales; family Streptomycetaceae; genus Streptomyces; species Streptomyces sp. KR80. The sequence goes on along the minus strand of NZ_JBQQCD010000020.1, from coordinate 96,930 downwards.
ACGTCGACGCCACCGTCGATCAGTGCGTGCGCGAAGTGGATCTGGTCCCGGGAGACGGCGTAGCCCCAGTTCGAGCCCCAGTGGATCGACGCGACCGCGACGTCGCCCGGCCGCTTCACCTGCCGAACGCGTTCGACGACCTCGGCCGCGGCGGCGTCCGACACCTCGGGTACGAAGTCGACGCCGGCCCGGTCCTCGGCCGCGGCCCACACGTCCGGGATGCCGCTGGACGCCATCCCGAAGGAGAAGACCAGGACGCGCCGGTCACCGTCGACGGGGACGATCGCGGGTCGCCGCGCCTGGCTGCCGTCCCGTCCCGCCCCCGCCACCCGTACCCCCGCCGAGGCCAGGGCGTCGAGCGTCTCCTCCAGCCCTTGGTGACCGAAGTCGAGCACGTGGTTGTTCGCCAGTGCGCACGCGTCGGGCCGGGCGGGCGTCAGGCAGGCGATGTTGGCCGGACTCATCCGGTAGTGCACGGACTTGCCCCACGCGAATTCGCCGCTTCGCGTGATGCTGGTCTCCAGATTCACCACCCGGGCATCGGGGGCGGCATCGTCGAGCGCCGGCAGGGCGTCCCCCCAGGGCCAGGAGAAGTCGACGGGGCGCGGAATCGGGCCGTTCACCGCCTCCGCCAGCGCGACGTACGCCTCCGCATCGCGGATGTACGGCTCCTGCAGCGTCGGGTCGCCGGGGTGCGGAAGGATCATGTCGACGCCGCGGCCGAGCATGACGTCGCCGCAGAGAAACAAGGTCACCGTCTCGCTGCGCATACTTCCACGCTAAGCGTCGGGAACCGGCTCAGCTGGGGCATCACCTGCGCCTCGTAACGCCGACCGCCGACCGTGCGGGACGGGGTCGTCCCCGCGATCCATGCCGGGGGCGACGAGCCGGGGTGGTCGTACGGGTCGGCATCGCGTACCCGGATTCCGGCAGCGGCTGTCCACGCGTACGTGGGCAGCCGGGCATGCGTCACGCGGGCAGGTGGACAAGCGGGCACGCGGTCGGCGGTCGGGCGGGCACGTTGGGGCGGGGCCGATTGTCCGTGCGGCGACGTACGCTGGACCACCCCGGCCCGTTCGACGTGTCGGGCGATTCGCGTTGTCCGAAGTGATCATCCGGGACGGAAAGCCTTCATGAGCCTGCACGGTCTGCTCGACGTCGTCGTCAACGATCCCGCGCTCGCCGAAGCGATCAAGGCTGCCGCCGACGGTAACCGGCCGCGCCTCGACCTCGTCGGCCCGCCCGCCGCCCGCCCCTTCGCCGTCGCCGCGCTCGCCCGGTCCGCGGGCCGCCCCGTGCTGGCCGTCACCGCCACCGGCCGCGAGGCCGAGGACCTCGCCGCCGCCCTCCGCTCCCTGCTCCCCCCGGACGGTGTCGCGGAGTACCCGTCGTGGGAGACCCTGCCCCACGAGCGGCTCTCCCCCAGGTCCGACACCGTCGGCCGCCGGCTCGCCGTGCTGCGCCGCCTCGCGCACCCCAGTGCCGACGACCCCGCCGCAGGCCCGGTCAGCGTCGTCGTCGCCCCCATCCGCTCGGTGCTGCAGCCCCAGGTGAAGGGGCTCGGCGACCTGGAGCCGGTGTCCTTGAGGACCGGGCGGCAGGCCGATCTGGAAGAGGTGGTCGACCGGCTCGCCGCGGCCGCGTACTCCCGGGTCGAACTCGTCGAGAAGCGTGGTGAATTCGCCGTCCGCGGCGGCATCCTGGACGTCTTCCCGCCGACCGAGGAGCATCCGCTCCGCATCGAGTTCTGGGGCGACGACGTCGAGGAGATCCGCTACTTCAAGGTCGCCGACCAGCGGTCCCTGGAAGTCGCCGAGCACGGCCTGTGGGCGCCGCCCTGTCGCGAGCTGCTGCTGACCGACGACGTACGGCAGCGGGCCGCCGCCCTCGCCGAGCAGCATCCGCAGCTCGGCGAGCTGCTCGGCAAGATCGCCGAGGGAATCGCGGTCGAGGGCATGGAGTCCCTCGCTCCGGTCCTGGTCGACGAGATGGAGCTGCTGCTCGACGTCCTCCCGGCGGGCAGCATGGCGGTGGTCTGCGATCCGGAGCGGGTCCGCACCCGAGCCGCCGATCTCGTCGCGACCAGCCAGGAGTTCCTGCAGGCCTCGTGGGCGGCCGGCGCCGGGGGAGGAGCGGCGCCCATCGACGTGGGCGCCGCGTCCCTGTGGGGCATCGCGGACGTACGGGACCGGGCCCGCGAGCTCGGCATGTCGTGGTGGTCGGTGAGCCCCTTCGCGGCAGCGGCGACATCGGCCGACGCCTCGCCGGAGGAGCTGGGCGAGGACACCCTGCGGCTGGGCATGCAGGCTCCGGAGAGCTACCGCGGCGACACCGCCAGGGCGCTCGCCGACACCAAGGGCTGGATCGCCGACGGCTGGCGGACCGTCTTCGTCACCGAGGGGCACGGTCCCGCCGCCCGTACCGTCGAAGTCCTCGGCGGCGAGGGCATCCCGGCGCGGCTCGCCGCGTCCGACGGACACCGGGGCGACCTGGCCGAGATCTCCCCGTCCATCGTCCATGTGGCCTGCGGCTCCATCGACTACGGCTTCGTCGACCCGGCGCTGGAGATCGCCGTCCTCACCGAGACCGATCTCTCCGGCCAGAAGGCCGCGGGCAAGGACGCGGCCCGGATGCCCGCCCGGCGCCGCAAGACCATCGACCCGCTGACCCTGCAGGCGGGCGACTACATCGTGCACGAGCAGCACGGCGTCGGCCGCTACCTGGAGATGGTGCAGCGCACGGTCCAGGGTGCGACCCGGGAGTACCTGCTCGTGGAGTACGCCCCGGCCAAGCGCGGCCAGCCCGGTGACCGGCTCTACATCCCCACCGACCAGCTGGAGCAGGTCACCAAGTACGTGGGCGGCGAGGCCCCCACGCTGCACCGGCTCGGGGGCGCCGACTGGACCAAGACCAAGCAGCGCGCGAAGAAGGCGGTCAAGGAGATCGCCGCCGATCTGATCAAGCTCTACTCGGCGCGGATGGCCGCTCCCGGCCACGCCTTCGGCCCTGACACCCCGTGGCAGCGGGAGTTGGAGGACGCCTTCCCGTACGTGGAGACGCCCGACCAGCTCACCACGATCGCCGAGGTCAAGGAGGACATGCAGAAGTCCGTCCCGATGGACCGGCTGATCTGCGGCGACGTCGGATACGGCAAGACCGAGATCGCGGTCCGGGCGGCCTTCAAGGCGGTCCAGGACGGCAAGCAGGTCGCCGTGCTCGTCCCGACCACGCTGCTCGTCCAGCAGCACTTCGGCACCTTCTCCGAGCGCTACGGTCAGTTCCCCGTCGTCGTGAAGGCCCTCTCGCGTTTCCAGTCCGACACCGCGGCGGCGGCGGTCGTCGAGGGGCTGCGCGACGGCTCGGTCGACATCGTGATCGGCACGCACCGCCTGTTCTCCGGCCAGACGACGTTCAAGGATCTGGGGCTGGTCATCGTCGACGAGGAGCAGCGCTTCGGCGTCGAGCACAAGGAGCAGCTGAAGAAGCTGCGGGCCGACGTGGACGTGCTCACCATGTCCGCGACGCCGATCCCACGCACCCTCGAAATGGCGGTCACCGGCATCCGCGAGATGTCCACCATCACCACTCCGCCGGAGGAGCGGCACCCGGTGCTGACCTTCGTCGGCCCGTACGAGGAGAAGCAGATCGGCGCGGCCATCCGCCGCGAACTGCTCCGCGAGGGCCAGGTCTTCTACATTCACAACCGGGTCGACTCGATCGACCGGGCAGCCGCCCGGCTGCGCGCGATCGTGCCGGAGGCCCGGATCGCGACCGCTCACGGCCAGATGTCCGAGTCCCTCCTCGAGCAGGTCGTGGTCGACTTCTGGGAGAAGGAGTACGACGTCCTGGTCTCGACGACGATCGTGGAGTCCGGTATCGACATCTCCAACGCCAACACCCTGATCGTCGAGCGCGGCGACAACTTCGGCCTCTCCCAGCTGCACCAGCTGCGCGGCCGGGTGGGCCGGGGCCGCGAGCGCGGGTACGCGTACTTCCTCTACCCGCCGGAGAAGCCGCTCACCGAGACCGCGCACGAGCGGCTGGCCACCATCGCCCAGCACACCGAGATGGGCGCCGGCATGTATGTCGCGATGAAGGACCTGGAGATCCGCGGGGCCGGCAATCTGCTCGGCGGCGAGCAGTCCGGCCACATCGCGGGCGTCGGCTTCGACTTGTACGTACGGATGGTGGGCGAGGCCGTCGCCGACTACCGCGCCTCGCTGGAGGGCGGAGTGCAGGAGGAGCCGCCGCTCGAGGTCAAGATCGAGCTCCCGGTCGACGCGCACGTCCCGCACGACTACGCGCCGGGTGAGCGGCTGCGCCTTCAGGCGTACCGCGCGATCGCCGCCGCGAATTCGGAACAGGACGTCGCGGACGTACGGGAAGAGCTCACCGACCGGTACGGCAAGCTGCCCGAGCCGGTCGAGAACCTGCTCCTGGTCGCGGGCCTGCGCCTGCTGGCGCGCGCCTGCGGAGTCTCGGACATCACCCTCCAGGGCTCCAACGTCCGCTTCTCCCCGGTGGAGTTGCGCGAGTCGCAGGAACTGCGGCTGCGACGGCTCCATCCGCGCGCGATCCTCAAGCCCGCCACCCGCCAGGTCCTGGTCCCGCGGCCGGCCACGGCCCGTATCGGCGGCAAGCCCCTGGTCGGCCGGGAACTGCTGTCCTGGACGGGCGAGTTCCTGACGACGATCCTCGACTCGTGATCACGGTCCGCTTCGCCCGGGTCGCCGTGACGTACGACCTGCCGGCCACGGCCGCGGACCAGCGGATGATGCTCGCCGGTGCGGGGGCTGGAGCACGTGGACGCGGGTGGGCGCCGGCTCCGCTTCCCGCGGCTCGGCCCGCCCGCGCCCGCGCCCCTCGGCCGCGCATCGAAGTGCGGTGCGAATCGTTGCTCGAATCAGTGGCCACCGCCACGCGGACTGCATACGATCGATCATCGCCAGGCCGCCGACCAACCCCGATCCGCAGGGAGGCTTGATGCTGCATCCCCGTGGGGGGCGACCCCCATACGTCCGGATGAGCCGCAGGACCGCGCTCTCCGTATCCGCCGCCGCGCTGCTCGCCGCGTCCCCGCTGCTCACCGCCTGCGGAGACTCGGCGCACCCCGGCGCGGCCGCCGTGCTCGACGGCCACCGGATCACCGTCGGACAGCTCCAGGCGCAGGTGGAGGACGTGCGTACGGCGCAGCGCAACTCCCCGCAGTCAGCACAGCTCATTCAGGACACCGGCCAGCTCAGCCGGGCCACCCTAAACGGCATGATCTTCGACCGGGTGCTCGAGCGCGCCGCCCGGGACGCCGGCGTCGAGGTCACGCCCCGCGAGGTCCAGAAGGCGCAGAGCGTCGCCGAGGCGAGCACGGGTGGCGCCGACCGGCTGCGCGCCCTGTGGCTCCAGCAGTACGGCATCGGGCCCGGCCAGGTGGAGGACACGATCCGCAACCAGGTCGCCATGGACAAGCTGGCGGTGTCCCTGCGCGTGGACCGGAGCAGCCCCCAGGGCCAGGAGAAGATCGTGCGGGCGCTGAGCGAGGCCTCTGCCTCGATGAGCATCGACGTCAACCCCCGCTTCGGCACCTGGGACGACAAGAAGGTGCTGCTCGACAACGTCAAGGAACCCTGGCTGCGCGCCGCCCCCGCGCCTGATCAGCAGGTGCCCAGGTAGCGCAGCGGGCAGCTGCCGCCCGGCGCCCTCCCCTGGTGGGTTACGTTCGACCCGTGAACGCGAGTGACGCCCCCGGCCGCATCGTCCTGCTCACCACCAGCCACCGGGTGGCCCCCGGCGTGCTCTCCTGGCCCGCCTGGCGGGCGCTGCGCGGCGCCGACCGGGTGCTGTGCGCCGACGCGGACCATCCGCAGCTGCCGTATCTGCGCGAGGCGGGCGTCGAGGTCGAGCAGGCCGCGCCGACGGCCCGGGAGCTGGTCGAGTACTGCACCGGCGGCGACCTCGAGGCGGCCGGAGGCGCCGGCGGAGGCCGTACGGTCGTCGTCATCACCTCCGGCGAGGGAGACCGGGAGCTGACCGACGGGCTCGCCCGGCTGGCGGGGTCGGGCCGGACGCGGATGCCCGAGCTGGAGCTGCTGCCCGGCTCGTATGACCTTCCGGGTGCGCGCCTCCTGGACCTGGTCCAGGTCATGGACACGATCCGCACCGAGTGCCCGTGGAGCGGGACCCAGACCCACGAAGGGCTGGCGAAGTACGGGATCGAGGAGGCGTACGAGCTCGTCGAGGCGATCGAGGCGGGGGACCGGGACGAGCTCAGGGAGGAGCTGGGCGACGTTCTGCTCCAAGTCGTCTTCCACGCGCGGATCGCCCAGGAGGACCCGGAGGAGCCGTTCTCCATCGACGATGTGGCGGGCACGATCGTGGAGAAGCTCATCCACCGGCATCCGCACGTCTTCGGCGAGGAGTCCGCCGAGACGTCGGAGGACGTCAAGGCGCACTGGCTGCGGACGAAGGCGGCCGAGAAGCGGCGCGAGTCGGTGACGGACGGCATCCCGCTGGGCCAGCCCGCGCTGGCGCTCGCCGCGAAGCTGGCCTCACGGGTGCGGACGGCGGGGCTGGACGTGCCGCGGCCGGACTCGGCGGCAGGGGGACAGCTGGGCGAGCAGCTGCTCGCCCTGGCCATCCTGGCCGAGCGGCAAGGGACCGACCCGGAGGCGGCGCTGCGGGCGGCGGCACGCGCGTACCGGGATGCCATCCGGTTGGCCGAACGCCCCGACTGAGTGTCCCCGAGCGGGGTACTCGTCGCGCATGCAGCAGCTGATCATGGAATTGGCCGTACGGCGGGACTATCTGGTCGGTCTCGGTCCCCTGGCCGTCGGCATCGTCGTGGTGCTTCTGCTGGCGGGTGGGGTGGTCCTGAGCTGGCGGATCCGCGACAAGGAGCCCGAGCCGCCGCAGGAGCCGCAGCCGCGTGGCGGCGCGTGGGAGACGCACGAGGAGTACGAGGAGGGCAGCGCGCCCGAGGATCACGGTCCTGGCCATCAGGACCTCGCCCGCCCGCGCACGGACGTGGAAGAGCGCCGCAGGCCGCACGATGTCCCGCACAATGGCATCCGGCACATGCCGTACGAGTTCGACAACACCCCCACGGAGTCGGCGGGGGAGTGGGAAGAGAAGGATCGCCGGAAGTGGGACCACGGCGGTAGCGGCCACGGCACGGGCTGACCACGCGCTCCGCGCGCGGCCGTCCGGCCCGCTGGGGGGCCAGCCTTCGTGAGCCGCTGCCCCTTCCCCAGCTACCGCTGGTTGGTACCCCCAGGGAGGGGCCCCACCTTCGGAAGCGGCGCCGGCGAGGCTCCGACTGCGGCCGGAACCGGCCTGCCCGTAGCGGCCGCTGGGGCCCTTCGCGTGCGAAGCCAGTGCTTGTTGCGCAGGCTCGCGCCTCGTCGCACGGGCGAAACGAGCGTGTCGGCACGGCTCGATGCCGCTGCCGGAGCTGCTGCCCTGCCGGGGGGACACTCACCGTGCCCCGTGGTGGAGCCGGTGCCGCCGGGCTGGGGCCGTGCGCTGCGAGGGGGCGCGCCCAGGCGGCGTGCCGAGGAGCCGCCGTACCGTGGGCCGAGCGGCCGCTTCGCCGGCGGCGCGACCGGGCCCCCGTCGCGGAGTGGCCGGCTACGGCGGAGCTGGTGCCGGCAGGCGAGCGGGGGGCGACGCGGATCGCGGACCGGGTCGTCGCGAGGATCGCTTCTCAGGCGACTTGGGAGGCGCTGCGGACGGCGCCGAGCGCCGCCCAAAGGCGAGCCCGAGCATGGCATCCCGCTGCTGGCGGGGTCCCGGGCCGCCACGCGACCGGCCCCCCGTCGCGGAGTGGCCGCCGCGGCGAGCGGAGTGTCACAGATGCGGAGCGTTGACGGCGTATCAGTGGGGTCGGGAGACTGCGGCGCATGGCGATCATCCGGAAACGCGGACAGGGCGTGCTCAAGGCCGTGGCGGCAGCCGGTGCCCGGCTGGGGCGGCCGGACGGGCACGGCCGTGGCGCGCTTGCCGGGTACGGGGCACTGGCCGTGGCCGATCTCATGGCCGTGGCGCGCAGTCCGCGGGGCCCTCGCCGGGCGGCGAAGCCGCTGCTGATGCCGGTACTCGCCGCGCATGTTCTGCGCCGCCGTCCCGACACCTCCGCGCCCGTCCCGAAGCCGTTGGTCGCCGGGCTCGCCTTCGCCGCCGCCGGGGACACCGCCCTGCTCTTCGACGAGCACGAGCCCGCCTTCCTTCTCGGCATGGCGGCCTTTCTGGGCACCCAGGTCAGCTACACCGCCGGTCTGGCCCGGCTCGGTGCCCTCCGCGGCATCGCGCGCAACCCATGGCCCGCCGTCGGCTGCCTCGGAGGCTGGGCCGTGGTCAACGCCCTGCTCGCGCCGACGCTGGACCGGCAACTGCGCCTGCCCGTCGCCGGATACAGCCTCGCGCTGGCGCTGATGGGTGCCACGGCCCTCGGCGTCGGTGGCAAGGTGGCCGCGGGTGCCACGGCCTTCCTCGCCTCGGATCTGTTGATCGGACTCCAGGCGGCGGGCCGGGAGTTGCCTTCCCGGGAGGCGCACGAGGTCCTGATCATGGCGGGATACCTCTTCGCCCAGTACCTCATCACGTCCGGCTGGCTGGAGCATTTCGAGAACGGGCAGTCCGCCGCTTAGGCCACGTAAGGCCACCGCGCCACCAGGGCTGCCAGGCCTTCGCCGAGCCGTCCGCGAGGCTGCCCTTCGTTGCGTCGGCAAGAAACTGTGCCCCCTGTCCGCAGCTGCGGACAGGGGGCACGATGCGGGCCGTCGGGCTCAGTGGAGATCAGCCGACGGGGCCCACGTTCTCCAGGTGATTCGGCTTGTGCGGCTTGCGGCAGAAGGGCGGAATCCCGTCGAGGTTCTTGATGTATCGGGCGGAGGCCCAGGCCCACGAGCCGTCGGCGAGGCGGTACCAGCGCGGGTTGCCGTCGATCACCTGGCTGTTGACCTTGCACTTGATCTTCACGATCGCTCCGTGCTTCAGGACCCGGATGACACGGGCATGGGTGTTGGGGGCGGAGCGGACGTTCAGGCCCTTCTTGGCCAGGACCTTCCCGTGGAAGATCCGCTTCTTGCCGCCACCGGTGGGCTCGGGGTCGTCGGTGGCGATCGCCGGAGCGGCTGCGGTCATGGTGGCGAGGACGCCGGTCGCGGCACAGAAGGCGAACTTGCTGAGCTTCGACTGCAGGTGCATCTGTGTTCCTTCCGGGAAGGGGATCCCAGCGCGGGATATGAGGGGCCGGTGTCGGTCGACGGTGGCAATGGAGGCATCGCCCCGGCGTGGGGCGCCATCCGGGCCTCACCGGCGGCGAGTTGGGCAACCCTGAATGGGACTAACCCACACAAATGACGCTAAGCTGGCAGCAGGGAGTGCGCAACTCGTTACGCTGGGTTATCCCTCCGCTCTGGTGCGACAGCGTGGTGATACAGGTGCGCAGCGGTCCAACCTCCGAACCTGTCCGTCGGGCGCCGCCGGATACGGTCGAGATGTGCACGATTACAGCGCCGAGGTTCCGCAGTCCTCCCCGTCCGTCCAGGCGCCCGAGCTCTTCACATGGGCGTTCGCCGCCGACCCCTACCCCGCGTACGCCTGGCTGCGCGAGCACTCCCCGGTGCACTGGGCCGCACTGCCCAGCGGCGTGAACGCCTGGCTGGTCACCCGGTACGCGGATGCGCGCCAGGCCCTCGCCGACCCCCGGCTGTCGAAGAATCCGGCCCGGCACCGGGAGCGCACGGATGACGAGGAGCGGGCGCGCCGGTCGGCGACGTCGAAGTCCGCCCATGCCAAAGGCAAGGTGGGGATACCCGGCGAGCGCAGTGCCGAGCTCATGACGCATCTGCTGAACATCGACCCGCCGGACCACACCAGGCTGCGCCGCCTGGTCTCGAAGGCCTTCACGCCGCGCCGGGTGGCGGAGTTCGCCCCGCGGGTGCAGGAGTTGGCCGATCGGCTGATCGACTCCTTCGCGAACAGGGGAGAAGCCGACCTCATTCATGAGTACGCCTTCCCTCTGCCGATCTATGCCATCTGCGACATGCTGGGCGTACCGGCCGAGGATCAGGACGACTTCCGCGACTGGGCGGGCATGATGCTGCGCCATGGCGGCGGCCCGCGCGGCGGAGTCGCCCGCTCGGTCAAGAAGATGCGCGGCTATCTCGCCGACCTGAGCCACCGCAAGCGCGCGGACCTGGGCGACGACCTCATCTCCGGGCTGATCCGCGCCGGCGACCACGGCGAGCACCTCACCGAGGGCGAGGCCGCCGCGATGGCTTTCATCCTGCTGTTCGCCGGTTTCGAGACCACGGTCAATCTCATCGGGAACGGGACGTACGCGCTGCTGCGGAACCCGGACCAGCGGGCGCGGCTGCAACAGGCCCTGGACGCCGGGGACACGACGCTGCTCGCGACCGGCGTGGAGGAACTGCTGCGCTACGACGGCCCCGTGGAGCTGGCCACGTGGCGGTTCGCCACCGAGCCCATGACGCTCGGCGGCCGGCGGATCGCCACCGGCGACCCCGTACTCGTCGTGCTCGCCGCGGCCGACCGCGATCCCGAGCGCTTCCGTGACCCCGACACCCTCGACCTCTCCCGGAACGACAACCCGCATCTCGGTTACGGCCACGGAATTCACTACTGCCTGGGCGCACCGCTCGCCCGCCTGGAAGGACAGGCCGCGCTCGGCACGCTGCTGCGCCGCCTGCCGGATATGCGACTTGCGGTGGAACCGGCCGATTTGCGATGGCGGGGCGGGCTCATCATGCGTGGATTGCGCACACTTCCGGTGGAGTTCACCCCGCGCCAGAAGTGACGCACTTTCAACTGTGTGACCTTTGCGTGATCTCCACTACATCGACTTGTGATCACCGTGGGCCGCCGCTACGTTCAACTCCCGTCACACCCCCCGCACGTCGCACGAAAGGCCCCATCATGCGCACCGGGAACGGTCGACACCGACGCCCGCGTCAGGCTCCTGCCATCTTCGTCACGGCAGGGGTGACCGGCTCCGCCATCGCCATGCCGCTGTTCGCGGCGACGGGTGCTCAGGCCGCGGACGAAGGCACGTGGGACCGGGTCGCGCAGTGCGAGAGCGGCGGCATGTGGAGCGCCGACACCGGCAACGGCTTCTACGGCGGGCTGCAGTTCACCCAGCAGACCTGGGAGGACTTCGGTGGCCGGGACTACGCGCCGCGCGCCGACCTCGCCAGCCGTTCGCAGCAGATAGCCGTCGCCGAGAAGGTGCTGGCCGCGCAGGGTCCCATGGCGTGGCCCAGCTGTGCGACGAACGCGGGCCTGCAGGAGGCCGTGGAGGGCGGCACGTCGATCCCTGACCCGACATTGCCGGGGGTTCCGGATGCGTCCGGCTCCCCCCAGAGTGGCGACCTTCCCGACCCGTCGGACCCCACCGGCTCCGCGCCTTCCCCGGGCGCGCCGGCCGAGAGCGGGGCAGGCGCACCTGATGCCGGAGCGGGCGGGTCCGCTCCGAGCACCGAGCCTGAGGGGGCGAACGGAGACGGTTCGCAGGCGGGCTCTCCCGGCGGGTCCACCCAGCCGCCTACGGGCACGGGCAGGCACCGTGGCCAGCCGGCGGAGGAGGGTGCGGGCGCCGACGAGGGCGAGGGGCGCGACGGCGACGATGCCTCCCGTGACGACCGCGCGGACCGTACCGGGCGGCCCGGAGCCGAGCGCTACACCGTACGGCCGGGGGACAGCCTGTCCGCGATCGCCGACGAGCACTCCGTCCCGGGCGGCTGGCCTGCGCTCTACGAGGCCAACCAGGGGGCCATCGGCGCCGATCCGGATCTGATCCTCCCTGGTCAGCGGCTCGATCTGACCGGCTCCCGAGGGTAGTTGCGGCAGGTTTTGCCCGATTCAGGGCGAGTGAGAGATCTATCTCATCCGTCCGGTCGATACGGCCGGGCCATCGCGCGCCTCCGTACCCGTCCCCACCTGCGGCGATCAGAGTGTTGACAGTGCACGGCGAGGGGTCTTGTCGTGGCATGTCCGGCTTTGAGCTGTCGGCGCTTGTGCTTACCGTCGTACCGGCTCGCCACAGCGGGCCCCGCCGACCATCACGCCGCATCCTGCCGGTGGCCGGAGGGACAGTCGACGCGCAAGCGCCGGAGGCAGGAACGGGGGACTCAAGGCAAGCGCCGGACGCGCCTGCCCGGCAGCGAGCGGCTGACGGGCCGGAAGCGAAGTCGGTGCGGTAGCACCGGGCCGGGCAGCCACTGGGCGCCCGAATCCGGCAGTGCACCTCGTAGGCGTCGGTGAGGAGATCTTCCATGCTGTTTTCCGGCACCAAGGGCAGGCACCGCCGCGAGACCAAGACCGCCCGAATCGCCTCCCTCGCCTCTCTCGCCGGTGCCGCCGTGCCGATGATGGGCCCCGGCTCGGCCCAGGCCGCCTCCGACGACACCGCGGAGAACGCCGGCCAGGGCACCGGCACCCTCGTCGAGATCGCCGACGCCGAAGGTGTCGGAAACGACGGGCGGGAGCGCCACGACCGTGCCCAGGACACCCTGGACGAGGCGACGTCCTCGAGCCTGGTCGGCAGCCCCACCTGAGCCGATCTCCGGCGCGCAGGCGGCGGCACGGCAGCCACAGCAGCCCGGGCGGGAGCGTTGGGGCAGCCCAGGCCCGGTCCGGCTCCCTAGGGAGCGGGCGCCCGGGGAGCCCTCGACGCGCCCGCCCGGGCAGGGGGCACTCCCCCAGCTACCGCTGGGGGTACCCCCACCCAGCGTTAGCTGGGGGCCGTTCACCAGGCCTTCGGCGGCTTTTTGTCTCGGCGGGCGGGCGCCGGGGCGGGCCGATGCCCGCGGTCCGGTTAGGCTCATGGCGCAGCGCCACCCCGACACTGCGTTCCAGCGTCATATCCAGAAGGAGATGCTCGTGCCGTCCATCGACGTCGTCGTAGCCCGGGAAATCCTCGACTCGCGAGGCAACCCCACGGTCGAGGTCGAGGTCGGCCTCGACGACGGCAGCACCGGCCGTGCTGCCGTTCCCTCCGGTGCGTCCACCGGTGCGTTCGAGGCCCTCGAGCTCCGCGACGGTGACAAGGGCCGCTACGGCGGCAAGGGGGTGGAGAAGGCCGTACTCGCCGTCATCGAGCAGATCGGCCCGGAGCTCGTCGGTTACGACGCCACCGAGCAGCGGCTGATCGACCAGGCGATGTTCGACCTGGACGCCACCCCGGACAAGTCCTCGCTCGGCGCCAACGCCATCCTCGGCGTCTCGCTCGCCGTGGCGCACGCCGCCTCCGAGGCCTCGGATCTGCCGCTCTTCCGCTACCTGGGCGGCCCCAACGCCCATCTGCTGCCGGTCCCGATGATGAACATCCTGAACGGCGGATCGCACGCCGACTCCAACGTGGACATCCAGGAGTTCATGATCGCGCCGATCGGTGCGGAGTCCTTCTCCGAGGCTCTGCGCTGGGGGGCCGAGGTCTACCACACCCTGAAGTCCGTGCTGAAGGAGCGGGGCCTGTCCACCGGCCTCGGTGACGAGGGCGGCTTCGCCCCGAACCTGGACTCCAACCGCGAGGCCCTCGACCTCATCGTCGAGGCCATCAAGAAGGCCGGTTACCAGCCGGGTCAGGACATCGCGCTCGCGCTCGACGTCGCCGCCACCGAGTTCTACAAGGACGGCGCCTACGAGTTCGAGGGCAAGAGCCGCAGCGCCGCCGAGATGACCGCGTACTACGCCGAGCTGGTCGAGGCCTACCCGCTGGTCTCCATCGAGGACCCGCTGAACGAGGAGGACTGGGACGGCTGGAAGACCATCACCGAGCAGCTCGGCGACAAGGTCCAGCTGGTCGGCGACGACCTCTTCGTCACCAACCCCGAGCGCCTGCAGCGCGGCATCGACGACAACACCGCCAACGCCCTGCTGGTCAAGGTCAACCAGATCGGCTCCCTGACCGAGACCCTCGACGCCGTCGAGCTGGCCCAGCGCAACGGCTTCAAGTGCATGATGTCCCACCGCTCGGGCGAGACCGAGGACGTCACCATCGCCGACCTGGCCGTCGCCACCAACTGCGGCCAGATCAAGACCGGCGCCCCGGCCCGCTCCGAGCGGGTCGCCAAGTACAACCAGCTGCTGCGCATCGAGGAGATCCTCGACGACGCGGCGGTGTACGCGGGGCGCTCCGCGTTCCCCCGGTTCCGCTCCGAGTGAGCACAGCCGCAATGCGGACCCGTCACGGCGGCGAGGGCTGAGCCGGCTCCTCAGCCCGTCGTCCGTACGTCCCCGGCCGCGGTCCCGTACCGTGTCCGGGGACGTATGTGCGCAGAGCAGGCAGAGCAAGGGGAGGCGACGTGGCCGCGCGAGATCGGGACCGGAGCCTCTCCCCCTGGGGTTCCCCATGCCGCAGGCCAGGGGCCTACCGCCGGGGGGACCCCCACGGTGACGGCAGGGGAAGGTTCTCCACCGCGACCCGGCTCAGAGCGCTGGGCGAGCAGGCGGCCGCCCGGGTGTACCGGGCCCAGGCCCGAAGGGTCCCGCGCCGCAGCAGGCTCACCGGCCGCGCCGCGCTGCTCGCGCTCGTCGTCTGCTCGCTCGTCGTCGCCCTCGCCTACCCCATGCGCCAGTGGGTCTCACAACGTTCCCAGATCGCCGAGCAGCAGCGTCAGGCCGAGCAAGCGCGCAGGGCGGTCGAGAAGCTGCGCGACGAAAGGGCCCGCTGGCAGGACCCTGCGTACGTCGAGCGGCAGGCGCGCGAGCATCTGCACTACGTCCGCCCGGGCGAGGTGGCGTACACCGTGGTGGACGGCACCGGCTACGACGACAGCCCCCCGAAGGACGAGGGCGAGGCTGACCGCCCCTGGTACACCGACCTGTGGGAAGGCCTCGACAGCGTCGACGCCCGCACCTGAGCACACCACCCGGGTACGCGACCGGCCGCTCCGCCGTCCGGCGTGACCCGCCCTGTACCGCCGACCACCGTCCGACTCCGAACCGACCGAGAAGAAGCGCTGTCCGGCATGGAAACCCCGCCCCCGCACACCGACCCCACCCCGCCGACGGAGACCGACGTCACCGCCGTCGGCGAGCAGCTCGGCCGCGTGCCGCGCGGCCTGCGCGCCATCGCGCACCGCTGCCCGTGCGGGCTGCCCGACGTCGTGGAGACCGCGCCGCGCCTGGCCGACGGTACGCCGTTCCCGACGCTCTACTACCTGACGTGCCCGCGGGCCGCCTCCGCCATCGGAACCCTGGAGGCCGACGGCGTGATGAAGGAGATGACGGCCCGGCTCCGCGAGAACCCGGAACTGGCCGCCGCGTACCGGGCAGCGCACGAGGACTACATCCGGCGCCGCGACGCGATCGAGGTCCTGGAGGGGTTCCCCAGCGCGGGCGGCATGCCGGACCGGGTGAAGTGCCTGCACGTCCTCGTCGGGCACTCCCTGGCCGCGGGCCCCGGGGTGAACCCGCTGGGCGACGAGGCCATCGCGATGCTCCCGGAGTGGTGGCGCAAGGGGCCCTGCGTGTCGCCGTGCGGCGTGCCGGACGGACCGGGTGGGCCGAACGGACCAGAAGGAGAAGCCCGATGACCCGCGTGGCCGCCGTCGACTGCGGTACGAATTCGATCCGCCTGCTCGTCGCCGATGTCACCCGGCCCGACCGCATGTCCGGCGCTGCGCGAACCGGCGACCTCAAAGAGCTCGATCGGCGGATGACGATCGTCCGGCTCGGCCAGGGCGTCGACCGTACGGGCCGGCTCGCGCCCGAGGCACTGGAGCGGACCTTCGCCGCCTGTCGCGAGTACGCCGAGGTGATCCGCGAACTGGGCGCCCGCACCGTTCGCTTCGTCGCCACCTCCGCCACCCGCGACGCCGAGAACCGCGAGGAGTTCGTCCGCGGCGTGGTCGACATCCTCGGCGTCGAGCCCGAGGTGATCAGCGGTGACCAGGAGGCGGAGTTCTCCTTCGTCGGCGCCACCAGGTCGCTGGCGGGGCGGGACGACATCGACCGGCCCTGTCTCGTCGTCGACATCGGTGGCGGGTCGACGGAGTTCGTGCTCGGCGACGAGCATGTGCGCGCCGCGCGCTCCGTCGACGTCGGCTGTGTGCGCCTGACGGAGCGTCATCTGATCCGGGACGGCCACGTCAGCGACCCCCCGACCCCCGAACAGGTCACCGCCATGAAGGCGGACATCTCCGCCGCCCTGGACCTCGCGGAGGAGACGGTCCCACTGGCCGAAGCGCGGACGCTCGTCGGGCTGGCCGGGTCCGTCACGACCGTCGCCGGCGTCGCACTCGGGCTCTCCGCCTACGACTCCTCCGCCATTCACCATGCGCGCATCTCGCTCGACCAGGTCCGGGAGATCACCGGCTCGCTGCTGACGTCGACTCACGCCGAGCGCGCCGCCATTCCCGTGATGCACCCCGGGCGGGTCGATGTGATCGGCGCGGGAGCCCTCGTGCTGTTGTCGATCATGGAGCGGGCAGGGGCCCGGGACGTGGTCGTCAGCGAGCACGACATCCTCGACGGCATCGCCTACCGAGCGGCAGAGGACACGCGTGCCTGAGCCCGGTCCATCGCACAGGGCCGGGTCCGACGAGTCGGCCGAAGAAACTTCGTGAAATCCTTCACATGAAAAAGTGGGCCATGAGCCGCACCGGAGGCCCGTAAAGCCCGGATAAACGGCCCGTCCGACCGCTCAATCGCAGGGACGGGCCCGTTTCGTGCGTGTTGCCGCTGTGCGTACAGGGCTTGTGGTCCACTCGTATGGACGGCCACAAGTCCAGTTCAGGGCCGTGCTCAACGAGCCGCTCTACACCGTGGTTCCCTCTCCCCGCTATGGCCTCGGTCACGGCGGCGGCGGAGTGTAGCAGAAGGAGCGAGGGTGCTTGTGAAGGGGCTCACGAGCACCCCCCTGGGGGGTGCTGGATACTCGAATCATGAGCACCACGGAGCGTCCCAGGATCCTCGTAGTGGGCGGTGGGTACGTAGGCCTGTACGCGGCGCGCCGCATCCTGAAGCGGATGCGGTACGGCGAGGCGACCGTCACGGTCGTCGATCCGCGCTCGTACATGACGTATCAGCCCTTCCTCCCCGAAGCTGCCGCCGGCAGCATCTCCCCTCGCCACGTCGTTGTCCCCCTGCGGCGCGTGCTCCCCAAGGCGGAGGTCCTCACCGGCCGCGTCTCCACCATCGACCAGGACCGCAAGGTCGCCACGATCGCGCCGCTCGTGGGCGAGTCGTACGAGCTCCCGTTCGACTACCTGGTCGTCGCCCTCGGTGCGGTCTCCCGCACCTTCCCCATACCCGGCCTGGCCGAGCAGGGCATCGGCATGAAGGGCGTCGAGGAGGCCATCGGCCTTCGTAACCACGTCCTGGAGCAGCTGGACAAGGCCGACTCGACGACCGATGAGAACGTCCGCCGCAGGGCCCTGACGTTCGTCTTCGTGGGCGGCGGCTTCGCCGGTGCGGAGACCATCGGCGAGGTCGAGGACATGGCGCGCGACGCCGCGAAGTACTACACGAACGTCAAGCGCCAGGACATGCGCTTCATCCTCGTCGACGTCGCCGACCGGATCCTCCCCGAAGTCGGGCCCGAGCTGGGCAAGTGGGGGGAGGAGCACCTCCGCAAGCGCGGCATCGAGATCTACCTCAACACGGCGATGGACTCCTGCGTCGGCGGTCATGTGGTGCTCGGGAACGGTCTCGAGGTCGACTCCAACACGATCGTGTGGACCGCGGGCGTCAAGCCGAACCCGGCGCTGGCTCAGTTCGGCCTGCCGCTCGGCCCGCGCGGCCACGTGGACGCCACCCCCAGCCTTCAGGTCAAGGGCACGGACTACATCTGGGCCGCGGGCGACAACGCCCAGATCCCGGACCTCGCCGCGGGCGAGGGCAAGTGGTGCCCGCCGAACGCCCAACACGCACTGCGCCAGGCCAAGGTGCTCGGCGACAACGTGATCTCCGCTCTGCGCGGCTTCCCGCAGCAGGACTACAAGCACGCCAACAAGGGCGCGGTCGCCGGTCTCGGCCTCCGCAAGGGCGTCGCGATGATCGTCATCGGGAAGGCGAAGATCAAGCTCAAGGGCCGGCTCGCGTGGTACATGCACCGCACGTACCACGGCCTGGCCGTGCCGACCTGGAACCGCAAGATCCGGGTCTTCGCCGACTGGACGCTGGCGCTGCTGCTCAAGCGCGAGGTCGTCTCGCTCAGTGCGATGCAGAGCCCCCGCGAGGAGTTCTCCGAGGCCGCCCGCCCGGTCGAGGCCCCTGCTGCACAGGGCCAGCCCGGCTTCCCGGCCGACAAGATCGACAGGTCGGAGAAGGCCAAGGCGAGCTGACCTGACGGTCCGCCACGCACAACTGATCCCGAAAGGGCGCCCGCCATCCGTGGTGCGGGCGCCCTTTCGGCGTCTCCGACGCCCACCACCCGGAATTGCCCGGCAGCCGGTTCGTGCCCACGCCTGCCAACCGGTGGCCGCAGTGGCGGGGACCGCCGGGGTCTTGCGCCGTTGCCGTCTGCGGGTCGGTGTGCCCACCCTCCCCCGGGGGCACCTCCCGGGCCGTTAGGCCCAGGGGGACTACCGCTGGGGGTGCCCCCAGCCTGGGGGCACCGCCCAGCGATAGCTGGGGGAGGAACGAATGCCCACACCCGTGGTTGGCGCTGGCGGCGCGGCCCCGACCCACCCATGGCGAGGGCGTACCCACCCGCGGCGGGTCGCTGGCGGCGCGGAGCCGCCTCCCCGGCGAGGGGGGTCTCTTTCGGGCGTTCCGGGGTTTTGGCCGCGTCTCGCTGCGTATGGATATTACGGGTTTTACCCTTCTCTTACCTGACAACTGGACTGCGACGCGAGTTCGTTGGGTTACGTAGGAGGGTCCTCCCATCGAATCCGCCGCCTTTCGGAGGTGTACGAAATGGCCGATGCCGCACGGCGGCTCACCGCTCTTGCCGAGGAACTCCTGGGAGCTCCGCTCCCGGTCCGTATCCGCGCCTGGGACGGCAGCGAGGCCGGCCCTCCCGGCGCCCCCGCCCTCGTCGTGCGCCACCGGCGTGCGCTGCGCCGCCTGCTGTGGCGGCCCGGCGAACTCGGTCTCGTCCGTGGCTGGGTCGCCGGCGATATCGAGGTCGACGGCGACCTCTACGAGGCGCTCGACCGCCTCGCGGGCGTGCTCTGGGAGCGCGCCCCCGGCTCCGCCGACGGCCCGGTGCGCAGTGCCCTCGGCCTGGCTGCCGCCCTCCGCGACCCCGATCTGCGGGCGGCCGTTCGCGAACTCGTCGCCCTCGCCGGGCCCGGCCTCCCACCGCCACCGCCCCGCGAGGAGGTGCGCCGGCGCCGCGGTGTACTCCACAGCCCGCGCCGCGACAAGGCCGCGATCAGTCACCACTACGACGTGGGCAACGACTTCTACGAGGCGGTGCTGGGCCCGTCCGTGGTCTACTCCTGCGCCTACTGGGACGAGGGCGCGACCCTCGAGGAGGCGCAGCGCGCCAAGCTCGACCTGATTTGCCGCAAACTCGCCCTGAAGCCGGAGGACCGGCTGCTGGACGTCGGCTGCGGCTGGGGCTCGATGGTTCTGCACGCCGCGCGCGAGTACGGTGTGCGGGCCGTGGGCGTGACCCTCTCCACCGAACAGGCCGCCTACGCCCGGAAGCGGATCGCCGACGCCGGTCTGACCGACAAGGTCGAGATCCGGGTCCAGGACTACCGCGACATCCCCGACGGCCCGTACGACGCGATCTCCTCGATCGGCATGGCGGAGCACGTCGGCTCCACCCGCTACCGGGAGTACGCCGAGATTCTGCGCACCCTGCTGAAACCGGGCGGCCGACTGCTCAACCACCAGATCGCCCGCCGCCCCCAGCGGGACGAGGAGAACTACCACGTCGACGCGTTCATCGACGCGTATGTCTTCCCGGACGGGGAGCTGTCCCCGGTCGGCAGCACGGTCTCGCTGCTGGAGGAGGCCGGGTTCGAGGTGCGGGACGTGGAGGCGATCCGTGAGCACTACGCGCTGACGCTCCGTCAGTGGGTGGCGAACCTCGAAGCGCACTGGGCCCAGGCCGTCCGCCTTACCTCGCCCGGCCGGGCCCGCGTCTGGAAGCTCTACATGGCGGCGTCCGCGCTTTCCTTCGAGCGCAACCGGATCGGCGTCAACCAGGTGCTGGCCGTCCGCACGCCGGATTCCGGCGCGGCCGGAATGCCTCTCCGCAGCAGGGACTGGCGATCCTGACGCCCGCCGACCGCCTGCCCGCGGCTTCGGTGTGCGGATTTCCCACCCGAATGGGCGGGAAGAGACCGCGCTGAAGCCGCGGGCGGGCCCGGCCTCCGCCAGAAGCCGAGGGCCGGGCCCGGTGCGTAGCCGCGCTACTCCGCCTTGATGGCCTCCAGAGCGTTCAGCCCGGCCGCCCGGCGGGCGGGCCACAGCGCGGCCAGCACCCCGACGACTCCGGCGAGTGCCAGGAAGACCGCGATCCGGTCGTACGGGACCGTCATCGCGTAGGTCGTGACCTGCTCGGATATGGACGCCCCCGCCGCCCAGGCGAGGAAGATCCCGAGACCGATGCCGAGCACCGCGCCGAACAGCGAGATCACGACCGACTCCAGACGGACCATCCGCTTGACCTTGGCTCGGTCGAGGCCGACCGCCCGCAACATGCCGATCTCGTGCTTCCGCTCGAAGACCGACATGGCCAGCGTGTTGACCACCCCGAGCACCGCGATCAGCACGGCCATCGCCAGCAGCCCGTACAGCATGTTCAGCATCAGATTGACGCCCTGGCCGAACTCGTCGCTGATGGCCTGCTTGTCCTGGATCTTGATGGCCGGGTTCCCGCCGAGGGCCTTGACTAGGGTGTCCTCGGCCGCGTCCGAGGCGCCGTCCTTCATCTTCACCAGCACCTCCTGGTCGTTGATCTCGTCGAGGTGCTTGTCGATCACCGACGTGGAGACGAAGACACCGTTCAGCACGTCGTTGGCCTCGTAGATACCGGAGACCGTCAGCGTGTCGGACCTGCCGTCGTCGAACGACGCCCGGAAGGTGTCGCCCGTCTTCAGCCCCTGCCGCTCGGCCGTCTTCGTGTCGATGAGCGCGCCCTTGGCGGCCAGGCCCTGGAACGAGCCGCTCCGGAAGTCCGGGCTGAGCAGCTTGCCGATGGCCTTGGGGTCGACGCCGGAGATGGGTTCGGGGCTGCCGTCGATCTCGCCGAAGCCGAGGCGTCGCGGGCTGCTCGCCTGGACCTCGGGCAGTGCCGCCAGCTTCTTGTGCACATCCGGCGACAGAGGCGCGAAGTTGGCCATGCCGACCGTGTAGTCCGCCTTGAGGGAGTCCACGGTCATCTTGTTGACGGTGTGGTGCATGGAGGTCGCCAGCACCGTCATGGCGGTGATCAGCGTGAGCCCGATCATCAGGGCGGAGGCGGTGGAGGCCGTACGGCGCGGGTTGCGGAGCGCGTTCAGCCGGGCCAGCTTGCCCGCGATGCCGAACCGGCTCAGCAGCGGAGCCGCCGCCGCGATGACCGGGCGGGACAGCAACGGGGTCAGGACGATGACGCCGATGAGCATGACCGCCGCGCCGCCCGCCAGGAGCGTGCCACCGTCCTTGCCCTGGGCGACTCCCAGGAAGAGCAGGGCCGCACCGACGGCGGTGATCAGCGATCCGATGGTGTTGCGCAGGACCAGGCTGCGGGTGGTCGGTGTGGCGTGGACGCTGTTCATCGCCGCGACCGGCGGGATCTTCGCGGCGCGGCGGCCCGGCAGCCAGGCGGCCAGCATGGTGACCACGACACCGACGACCAGCGCGTACCCCCCGGTCGTGGGAGTGATGACGAGGGGGCCGTCGGGCAGCGAGGCACCCGTCGAGTTGAGCAGGGAGCGCAGGCCCACGGCGATGCCGAGCCCCAGGAAGAAGCCGGCCACCGCGGCCACCAGGCCGACCAGGAACGCCTCGATGAGAACGGACCGCGTCACCTGGCGGCGGGAGGCGCCGACCGCGCGCAGCAGCGCGAGCTCCTTGGTGCGCTGGGAGACCAGCATGGTGAAGGTGTTGGCGATGATGAAGACACCGACGAAGAGGGAGATACCCGCGAAGTAGAGCAGTCCCTCGCTCATCGACCTGGTCTGCAAGGCGATGATCTCTTCCTGCTCGGCGGCGAGGACCTTGCCGGTGGTGGCCTCGGTGCCCTTCGGAAGGACCTTCTCGACCTCGGCCTTGAGGGTGGCCTCGGAGGTGCCGGCGTCGGCCTTGACGGTGATCTCGTCGTATTCAGCGGTCTTCGCGAGCACTTTGCGGGCCGTGGCGTTGTCGAACAGTACGAGGCTGCCGCCCGCGGCGACACTGCCGTCGTCGGTGTCGAAGACGCCGGAGATCGTCTGCCGCATCACCGGGCCGTCGGTGGACACTCGAGCGGTGTCGCCGACCCGGTAGCCGGTGCGCTCGGCTGTCCGGCTGTCCACGGCTATCTCGCGGGAGGACGTGGGCGCGCGACCGTCGGTGAAGCGGTAGCGGGCGTCCTTGCCGTCGGGGCCGGGGAAGTGGTTGCCGCCGGTGGTGCCCCAGCCTTGGCCGACGAGTTTGCCGTCCTTGTCGGCGAGGGCGGTGAAGCCGGAGACGACGCCGGTCGCGGACTCGGCGCTGGGCAGCGCCTGAACGGTCTTCAGCAGAGAGTCCGTGAGTTTCGGGTCCTGTTTCGGCTCCTGAGTGGAGCTGTCGCCGGAGGACGGGCCCGAGGAGTCCGTGGGGCGAATGGCGACGGAGACGCCCGCGAAGCTCTTGGCGGACTTGTTCTTGAAGGCGTCGCCGAGGGTGTCGGTGAAGACCAGGGTGCCGGAGACGAAGGCGACGCCGAGCATGACGGCGAGCACGGTCATCAGCAGTCTGGCCTTGTGCGCGAGTACGTTGCGTACGGCAGTTCGGAACATTCTCAATTCCTGAGGAAGATGCCCTGCGGGCCCCGTGTCCGGGCGCGCCGGGGCGCGGGGCGAAGGGTCGGTCGGCTCGAGGGGCGGCTGCCCGCCGCGAGGCGGTCGTCGGTGGGGAAGGCGGCGGAGCCGCGCGTCAGCTGGTGCGGCCCGTGGCGTGGAGACCGGAGGCCTTGGGGCGCGCGGCGCCGGCCGCCGTGGGCCGGCCTCCGGGAAGACTCCGCATACGGTCCAGCACGGCGTCAGCCGAGGGCTCGTACAGCTCGTCAACGATCCGACCGTCGGCCAGGAAGACGACGCGGTCCGCGTACGCCGCGGCGACCGGGTCGTGGGTGACCATGACCACCGTCTGGCCCAGCCCCCGTACGGAGTTCCGGAGGAAGCCCAGGACTTCGGCGCCGGAGCGGGAGTCGAGGTTGCCGGTCGGCTCGTCGGCGAAGATGATCTCCGGCTTGGCGGCCAGCGCTCGGGCGACGGCCACCCGCTGCTGCTGACCGCCGGACAACTCGCTCGGCCGGTGCGTCAGCCGCCCCGCCAGGCCCACGGTCTCCACGACCGTGGTGAGCCACGCCTTGTCGGGCTTACGGCCCGCGATGTCCAACGGGAGGGTGATGTTCTCCAGGGCGCTGAGGGTCGGCAGCAGGTTGAAGGCCTGGAAGACGAAGCCGATTTTGTCGCGGCGCAGCCGGGTCAGTTGCTTGTCCTTCAGAGCCGTCAACTCCGTGTCGCCGATACGCGCGGAGCCGGAGGAGATCGAGTCCAGGCCCGCGACACAGTGCATCAGGGTCGACTTGCCGGAGCCCGAGGGGCCCATGATCGCGGTGAACTCGGCCCGGCGGAACTCGACGGAGACGCCGTCCAGGGCGACCACCTGGGTCTCGCCCTGGCCGTACACCTTCGTCAGGTTGGTGGCGCGGGCGGCCACGCCGGTGGCGTAGGTGGTGGTCGGGACGCCGTAGTGGGTGGTGGTCACGGGTCAGGTCTCCTGTCGGGGCGTCGAGCTGTTGGACGCATCCATCGTCCTGGCCTCGTCGCCCGCGGGAATCCGCCTCAGTTCTGGTTCCTGGGGCAGTCCTGGGAGGTACCGAGCCGACGCCGGGTCCTCCCCGGGGATGACGGCGCCACCCGGCCCACCCCTAGGGCCTGCCCTGAGGCGTGCGGCCATTTTCCGTCAATCCCGTGCCGAATGGGTGACCGAGATTCACCGGCCCGGGCACGTGTCCACCGCAGTCGGAGCACACTGACGCCCCCTCAGGCGGCAATAAAATCAGACAACCTCGGTCTGTTGCTGCGCTGTTCGGGGGACGGGCCCGGATAGGCTCGGCTTGCGCCCTGGGGAGGACCGTGAGCCGTCCGGACGGTCTGGGAACCCCTGCCCGGATGGTGGAATGCAGACACGGTGAGCTTAAACCTCACTGGCCCATAGGGCCGTGCCGGTTCAAGTCCGGCTCCGGGCACCTCTCGTTCCTCGGGGCGCACCCTTCGTACCCGCCTCGTGGCGAGGGGTGCCGGGGCGCTCGGCGTCGGCACTCCTCTCCTCGTCTCCTCGCCTCTTCCTCCTGAAAGATCCTCCTCAGGCACTAGGGTGCTTTCTTTTGCTCACCCCTTACTCTTGTGGCAAGGTCGCGCAGGGCGGCCATGGAGGAGTGAGATGAGGAGCAGCAACCCGGTCTTCTCGCGACGGGGATTCAGCCGCGACAACGGCTTCGCGGGCTTCAACGCGGCGCCGCAGGCCGGGGGCCCCGCCGCAGCCCAGCAGGGTAACCCGTACGCCACCACCGGCAACCCGTACGCCCAACCCACGGACCCGTACGCGCAGGGTGCGCCGCCGTTCGCGCCGCCGCAGGCCGACCGGATGACGATGGACGACGTCGTCATGCGGACGGGCATCACGCTCGGCACCGTCGTCGTCGGTGCGGCGCTCGCATGGATCCTGGAACTCCCGCTGCCGCTCGCCATCGGCGCCGGTCTGGTCGCGATGGTGCTCGGCCTGGTCCAGGCGTTCAAGCGCAAGCCCTCGCCGCCGCTGATCCTGGCGTACGCCGCCTTCGAGGGTCTCTTCCTCGGTGCGCTGAGCGGTTTCATCAACGAGCGGCTCCAGGGCGCCCCGATGCAGGCGGTGCTCGGCACGATGGCGGTCTTCGTCGGTGTGCTGATTGCGTACAAGACCCGGATTATCCGGGTGAATCAGCGTTTCTACCGTTATGTGATGGCAGCGGCCATCGGCTTCGTGCTGCTGACTGCGGTGAACCTGCTGTTCATGGCCTTCGGTGGCGGTGACGGCCTCGGCTTCCGCAGCGGTGGTCTCGGCATCCTCTTCGGTGTCGTCGGCGTCATCCTCGGTGCCTGCTTCCTGGCGCTCGACTTCAAGCAGGTCGAGGACGGCATCGCCTACGGCGCCCCGCGCGATGAGTCCTGGCTGGCGGCCTTCGGCCTCACCATGACGCTGGTGTGGATCTACCTGGAACTGCTGCGCCTGATCTCGATCCTGCGCGGTGACTGAACCGCGGTCGTCCTGAGGACACCGCGAAGGGCCCGGAGGCGCGCCGCCTCCGGGCCCTTCGGCCTTCTCGCTCGCGTGGTGGTGGTGCGCGTTGCCGCCGCTACAGCAACTTGCGTGCGGCCCGCCTCAGATCGTGCTCATGAATGATCGCTTTTGCGTGGCCGTAGGCGAGATTATGAGCGCCGCGCAGCCAGTTGACTTTCTCCTCGAAGCGGAAGAGGGCGGGTCCTTCGTCGACGGTGCGCAGCCACTCGGAGATCTCACGGCCGGTGCACTGAGGGATACGGGAGAGCAGGTTCCGGTGGGTCTCTTCGGAGAAGACTTGGGACATCGGCGCCTCCGGACGCGTGCATAGCCGGTCCACTGTCGTGGTCCAGGATGAGTCCTTCACGCCACGGTGCCTGAGTGTTCGCTTGTTGGCAACAGGCAGGGGGTGACGCATAGGCTCGCGCCGTGCTGGATGTGACGCCTTTGGTGACCGCCGTGGACCACCTCGTCGACCGGCTGCGGGCCGCGCCGCAGAGCAGGCTGCAGCGCGGCGCGGCGGCGGAAGGCTTGGCGCTGGCCCGGGAATTGGCGGCTCGGGCCCAGCGCATCGAGTTCCCGGACCGGGAGCCGAGCCCCATGCCCGACGCGGGCATGTTCGCGGTGGCGGACCAGGTGGCCGTCGCGGGACACGATTTGGCCGAAGCGTTGCGAAACGCCTCCGCGGGTGAACTGGCGGAGGCCGTGACGCTCGTCGAGGAAGCTGCCCGGCGGATGTAGAGCCCCACCGAGAACCGGGCAATTCGTCCACAAACGGGCGGGTGGCACGTTGGTCCGGGCGGTTCGTCCGGCGATGAGGCAGGCCGGGGCGGTCTCCGAGGGGCCAGGGCGGTCAGAGCGAGGCGATGACCCGGTCCGCGAGGACGTAGACGCTCTCCTCGCCGCACGCGAACGTCAGGGCGTACGCGCCGGAGATGCCGGAGCCGCCCAGCAGCACGGGCGCCACACCCGCACGCAGGGCGCCCGCGAGCCGCTCCGCCGTCTCACGGTGCCCGGGCGTCATACACACCGTCGTGCCGTCCACGAAGACGTACACATCGAGCGTGCCGAGTGGCCCGGGGCGCACATCGGCCAGCGGTACGGCGCAGGCCGCCAGCTCCTCGAGCCGGGAGACGGTGCGCTCGTGATCCCCGACGGCAGGCGCGGGGGAGGGCGAGAAGTCGGGGTGCGAGGGGTGGCGGCGGCGGGCGGCCGCCAGCTCGGGCGACTCACCGGCCTCCGCCGCACCCGGGCCGGGCTGACCCAGGTGGCCCTGTCCCTGAACCGGCCCCTGAGTCTGTCCCTGGATCTGTCCCTGGACCGAGGCCTGCTCGTGCGAGTCGATCGCGGCGTCGACGGCCTCGATGCTCTCCATCACCTCGGCGATCTCGGGCATGTCGGCCATATCGGCGAGGTCGGGGCCCACCAGGGGTTCCAGACCGGCGAAGTCCGCCTGGCGCGGCAGGTACAGCGAGGGCTCTTCGCCCAGCCCGGGGAGCCCGCCCGGCGGCGGAAGTACGTCACCGGCGTCGCGGGTCTCCTGAGCCGCCCAGAAGGCACGGGCCTCCGCCAGCTCCCGCTCCCGTTCCTCGGCGAGGGCTTCGGCGACCGCGGCACGTATCTCGGCGGCCGGCGTCGTACGGGGCGCCGGTACGGCTGCGGCTCCGGCCCGGGCCGAGGCGGTGACCTCGGCGCGCAGGGCGGTGAGCTGCTTGCGCAACCCATGAGCAGCGTGCAGGGCGGCTGCGCCCACGGCTGTGGCGGCGACGGCGGCCAGCAGCAGGACGACGGACATGGCGCTCACTGACGTACTCCCGGTGTTCGTGGATCCCCCGAATTCCTACCTCAGGTTGTCCCGGGGCGCTTCTCGTTGTCAGTGCAGAACGTCACGAAAGAGGTTGGCCCTGGGGCTGCGGACTCTCCCCGTACCTTGCTGACCTGGTGAAATGTACCTCCCCCAGGACGTACATCACATCCTGGGGGAGATTCGGTCACGACCGGGTGGCCGACCCGCTGCGGTTCAGCTCAGATCGGATCAGCTCAGCCGCGCTTGTTCGTTGGTCGCGTTCCGCTTCGCTTCCGCTGCGGGCAGGTGCCGCCCTCCCACGCGGCGGAGCCGCAGATCGGCTGGGGTTCGGGCGACCCCTACCCTCCGCTGCAGCTCAGCTCAGCCGCTCCAGCACCATCGCCATGCCCTGGCCGCCGCCGACGCACATGGTCTCCAGTCCGAACTGCTTGTCGTGGAACTGGAGCGAGTTGATCAGCGTGGTGGTGATCCGGGCGCCCGTCATGCCGAAGGGGTGGCCGACGGCGATGGCCCCGCCGTTGACGTTCAGCTTGTCGATGTCGATGCCCAGGTCCCGGTAGGACGGGATGACCTGGGCGGCGAACGCCTCGTTGATCTCGACCAGGTCGATGTCGTCGATGGTCAGCCCGGCACGGGCGAGCGCCTGCTGCGACGCCTCGACCGGCCCGTAGCCCATGATCTCGGGGGAGAGGCCCGAGACGCCGGTGGAGACGATCCGGGCCAGCGGGGTCAGACCCAGCTCGCGCGCCTTGGTGTCCGACATGATGACCAGCGCTGCCGCGCCGTCGTTCAGCGGGCAGCAGTTGGCCGCGGTGACCAGGCCGTCGGGGCGGAAGACCGGCTTGAGGCCCTGGACACCCTCGAGCGTCACGCCGGCGCGCGGGCCGTCGTCCTTCGCCACGACCGTGCCGTCCGGCGTGGTGACCGGGGTGATCTCGCGCTCCCAGAAGCCGTTCTTGATCGCCTCTTCGGCGAGGTTCTGGGACCGGACGCCGAACTCGTCCATCTCCTGGCGGGTGATGCCCTTGGAGCGGGCCAGGTTCTCGGCGGTCTGACCCATCGCGATGTAGGCGTCCGGGACCAGGCCGTCCTCGCGCGGGTCGTGCCAGTCCGCGCCCTCCTGCTCGGCGCGGGCGGCGGTACGGGCCTCCGCGTCGGCGAAGAGCGGGTTGTGGGTGTCGGGCAGGCCGTCGGAGGTGCCCTTGACGCTGCGCGAGACCATCTCGACGCCCGCCGAGATGAAGACGTCGCCCTCGCCCGCCTTGATGGCGTGCAGCGCCATCCGGGACGTCTGGAGGGACGAGGAGCAGTAGCGGGTGATCGTGCAGCCCGGCAGATGGTCCATGCCCATCTGGACGGCGACGATCCGGCCCAGGTTGTGGCCCTGCTCGCCACCGGGGAGGCCGCAGCCGAGCATCAGGTCGTCGATGGCGCGCGGGTCCAGCTCGGGGACCTTGGCGAGCGCGGCCTGAATGATCTCGGCGGTCAGGTCGTCGGGACGGACCTCCTTCAGGGATCCCTTGAATGCCCGTCCGATCGGCGAGCGGGCGGCAGAGACGATCACGGCTTCGGGCATCACGGCTCCATGGGGACGTAAGCAGGTCTGTGGGGGAAGTTACCCGCACGTACCGCTGAGGTCACGGCCCGTGTGCTGTGACGCGGGCCTCTTTTCTAAGCGCACGCTCAGTCCAGTATCGCTCGCCGTCGAATCGCCCGGGCAGGCCCACTTATGGGCTGTGGTTTACGGGGATGTCCGGCTCTGTCGCGGCATGTGGGATTCCTCGATCCGACCGAACATTTTCGGCCAGCACAGGTCTGTTCTGAATGGTCAGCCCGACATACGGTGGGCCGCGAAGACCTCCGGTGCGGTGAAGATGTCCCCCACCTCACCACATCGGAGGTCTTCGCCATGCTGCAGGCCGCCCGGCGTCCCCAAGCGCTCGTGATCAGTACAGCTGGCGGCCCGAGCCGCGGACCGCGTCCGGGGACGGTGCGGCGGTGTCGTTCGTCGGCAGGCGACGGCGGCGGCGGTGCTTGAGGAGAGCCCAGGGGCCGCGCATGCCCACCGGGGCCGCCGTGGCCACCTCCGTACCGCCCTCGGAGGCCGCCTGGGCCGCCGCCTCCGCCACCGGCAGGACGCTCTCGCGCCGCGACGTGTCCGGCTGCTCCGGCTCCGGCCACAGGCCCAGCGCCGCGCACAGTGTCGGCAGGACGGCCATCGCCGCCGTCGCGTAGCCCTCCGCCGACGGGTGGTAGTTGTCGGGGCCGAACAGCTCGCGCGGGTTGGCCTCGAACTCCGGCCCCAGGAGGTCGCCGAGCGAGACCGTACGGCCGCCCTGTTCCACCGCGCCGATGGTCTGTGCCGCCGCCAGCTGCCGGCTCAGTCGCCGGGCGATCCAGCGCAGCGGCTGATAGACCGGCTCGATCGTTCCCAGGTCGGGGCAGGTCCCGACCACCACCTCACAGTTGCGCTGCCGCAGCGTCCGCACCGCGTCCGCCAGCAGCCGCACCGACCGGGTCGGCGGCATCCGATGGGTGACGTCGTTCGCGCCGATCATGATCACACAGACGTCCGGCACCAGGTCGCGGTCCTCGATCAGCAGCGACACCTGCCGCTCCAGGTCGTCGGACTGCGCCCCGGGCAGCGCCACCGTCCGCAGGTCCACGGGCCGCTCGGCGACCGCCGCGAGTCCTGAGGCGAGCAGCGCGCCCGGCGTCTGGCGCGGCCGGTGCACGCCCTGCCCGGCCGCCGTGGAGTCCCCGGCCAGGGCGAGCCGTAGCGGGCGGTGCCCCGAGTGCCGGGCGAACACCGTCCCGTACCGGCCGTCCGCGTTCGGCGGCATGTCCGGCGAGCTGCCCACGGACCGCCGCGCCAACTGCACTTCCGTCAGCAGCAGCCCGACCGCCGCCCCGCCCAGCAATCCGATTCCGCCGCCGCCGTACGCCGCTGCCGCCGCGATCCGCCGTGCCACCCTCGCCCTCGACATGCCTGCCCCGCCTCCTGCCGCGCCCGCCTGGGGCGGACCGTGCGACCGTGTCTTCGTGCTACTGGCTAGTTGCCCCGTGCGGCCCTTCGTGCAACGCCCCCGTCCGTGCCTCGTGCGCGCATCCGTACGGCAGCCGATTGCGGCATAGGCTTGGGCGCACGGGCGCCCGACTTGCGCCGCCTGAACTGCGGAGACCCCGCCTGATCTGGAGAACGTCGTGCAGTATCACGATTCGATGATTGAGCTCGTCGGCAACACCCCGCTGGTGCGGCTCAACCGCGTGACCGAAGGGATCCGGGCGACCGTCCTGGCCAAGGTCGAATACTTCAACCCGGGTGGTTCCGTGAAGGACCGCATCGCCGTGCGGATGATCGAGGCGGCCGAGGAGTCCGGCGCGCTGCAGCCGGGCGGCACCATCGTCGAGCCGACCTCCGGCAACACCGGTGTCGGGCTGGCAATAGTGGCCCAGCAGAAGGGCTACAAGTGCATCTTCGTCTGCCCCGACAAGGTGTCCACGGACAAGATCAACGTCCTGCGGGCCTACGGCGCCGACGTCGTGGTCTGCCCGACCGCCGTCGACCCCGAGCACCCCGACTCGTACTACAACGTCTCGGATCGGCTCGTGCGGGAGACGCCCGGTGCCTGGAAGCCCGACCAGTACAGCAACCTCAACAACCCGCGTTCGCACTACGAGACGACCGGTCCCGAGCTGTGGCGGGAGACCGACGGCCGGATCACCCACTTCGTGGCGGGCATCGGCACCGGTGGCACGATCACCGGTACCGGCCGCTACCTGAAGGAGATCTCGGACGGCCGGGTACGGATCGTGGGCGCCGACCCCGAAGGATCGGTCTACTCGGGCGGCTCGGGTCGGCCGTACCTGATCGAGGGCGTGGGCGAGGACTTCTGGCCGACCGCGTACGACCCGGAGGTGACCGACGAGATTGTCGCGGTCTCCGACAAGGACGCCTTCCAGATGACGCGCCGCCTCGCCAAGGAGGAGGGCCTGCTGGTCGGCGGCTCGTGCGGGATGGCGGTCGTCGCGGCGCTGCACGTCGCGAAGGGGCTCGGGCCGGACGACGTCGTGGTCGTCCTGCTTCCGGACAGCGGCCGCGGCTACCTCAGCAAGATCTTCAACGACGAATGGATGGCCGACTACGGCTTCCTGGAGGAGGGCGAGCCCACCGCGCGCGTCGCGGACGTGCTGGCGTAC
This sequence comes from Streptomyces sp. KR80, assembly GCF_052245555.1. Classification (NCBI taxonomy): domain Bacteria; kingdom Bacillati; phylum Actinomycetota; class Actinomycetes; order Kitasatosporales; family Streptomycetaceae; genus Streptomyces; species Streptomyces sp. KR80. The sequence continues at coordinate 65,516 of NZ_JBQQCD010000020.1, read as the reverse complement.
AAGGAGGGCGCGCTGCCCTCACTCGTCCATATGCACCCGGACGAGACGGTCGGCGAGGCCATCGACGTGCTGCGCGAGTACGGCGTCTCGCAGATGCCGATCGTGAAGCCGGGCGCCGGCCACCCGGACGTCATGGCCGCGGAGGTGATCGGCTCGGTCGTCGAACGCGAGCTGTTGGACGCCCTGTTCACGCAGCGCGCGACGCTCGGCGACCCACTGGAGAAGCATATGAGCCCGTCGCTGCCGCAGGTCGGGTCGGGCGAGCCGGTCGCGGACCTGATGGCGGTCCTGGAGGGCGCGGACGCGGCGATCGTGCTGGTGGAGGGCAAGCCGACGGGCGTGGTGAGCAGGCAGGATCTGCTGGCGTTCCTCGCGAAGGGGGCCAAGTAGGCGACAAGGGTCGGTGCTTCGCGTAAGTGGTACGTATGCGTCACGCGCGCGCAGCACGGGCTTAACACGGGCCCGGCACAGTGGAGTTCGTCGGCGAGGGCACGGCAGCGAGAAGCTGGGAGTCGTGACCGAGCCGGCACCGCAGGACGGCGCCAAGGACCTCCGGAGCGGCTCCCGGACCTCCTGGTCGCCCGGACGTGGCAGACCGGCCCTGACCCGGCCCGCGTCCCCCGCGGGGACCGCCGTCGTCCCGCCCCCGGCTCCGGCCGGGGTGCGGCGGTCCCCGCGCGTACCACCTACCTGCCCATGGCCCGTGACACCGCGTCACGGGCCATGGGTCTGTTCCGGGCCACGGCGGGTTCGGGCCGTGGACCGCCGCGATGCCGACGACCTGCGGCACAGGGGCGCTTGCGGCGCTTGTCGGCGGGGCGGGCTCCCGAAACGATGTGGGGGAGACCCCGCGGTGCCGAAGGGGCCCGACCAGAAGGAGCAGCCCGTGCAGTCGCCCGTCCACCCCGTGCCCGAGGTCCTGCTGCCTGCTCTGACCGCCCCGTACGGCGATGATCGCCCCGACGCGGTCACCGTCTCCGGGCGGTCGTGCTCGCGCCAGGAGCTGGTCGGTGCGGCGGGCGCGGTGGCGTCCCGTGTCGCGGGTGCCGCGGCCGTCGCCGTACGGGCGGACCCCTCGCTGGAGACGGTCGCGGCAGTGGTGGGCGGACTGATGGCCGGAGTGCCCGTGGTGCCGCTGCCGCCGGACTCGGGCCCCGCCGAGCGGGACCACATCCTGCGGGACTCGGGGGCCGAGCTGATGCTCGGCGGCGGTGCGGCGGACGCCGGTGGCGCGGTCGGCATCGAGGCCGTTCCGGTCGACCTGGGGAAGCGGGCGGACTGGGCGAAGGCGGAGCCCGGGCCGGACGCCACGGCACTGATCCTCTACACCTCCGGCACGACCGGTGCGCCCAAGGGCGCGCTGATCCCGCGCGGTGCCGTCGCCGCCGACCTGGACGCCCTCGCGCAGGCCTGGGCGTGGACTCCGGAGGACACCCTCGCTCACGGTCTGCCGCTGTTCCATGTGCACGGGCTGGTGCTGGGCGTGCTCGGTGCCCTGCGGGTGGGGAGCCGACTGGTCCATACGGGCCGGCCGACCCCGGAGGCCTACGCGGCGGTGGGCGGCAGTCTGTACTTCGGCGTGCCCACCGTCTGGTCCCGGGTCGTACGGGACGCGTCCGCCGCCCGGGAGCTGCGCGGCGCCCGCCTGCTGGTCTCGGGAAGCGCGCCGCTGCCCGCACCGGTCTTCCGGGATCTGGAGCAGCGATGCGGTCACCGTCCGGTCGAGCGGTACGGAATGACCGAGACGCTGATCACCGTGTCGGCCCGGGCGGGAGGCGAGCGGCGGCCCGGCTGCGTCGGCACGCCGCTGCCGGGCATCCGTACCCGTATCGCCGCCGAGGAGGACGCCGGGATCGGCGAGCTGCAGCTCACCGGTCCGACGCTGTTCAGCGGCTATCTGGGCCGGCCCGAGGCCACCGCGGCCGCGTTCACGGACGACGGCTGGTTCCGTACCGGCGACATCGCGGCCGTCGACTCCGACGGCACGCACCGCATCGTCGGCCGGGCCTCCACCGACCTGATCAAGTCCGGTGGCTACCGCATCGGCGCGGGTGAGGTCGAGAACGCCCTGCTGGACCACCCGGCGGTCCACGAGGCGGCGGTGATCGGCGCCCCGCACGACGACCTCGGCCAGGAGATCGTGGCGTACGTCGTAGCCGACGGTGTCACCGAGCGCGACCTGATCGGCTTCGTGGCCGGTCATCTGTCGGCCCACAAGCGTCCCCGCCGCGTGATCTTCCTGGACTCCCTCCCGCGCAACGCGATGGGCAAGCCGCAGAAGAAGCTGCTGCCTCCGGCGTGAAGGGAGCGGCCTCGCTTGCCGGTCCTGCATATGGTCATGCAGAGTTCTTGGTGACTGAATAGATGTCGGTGCTTCCCGGCGGCCCGCAGCCCAGTGCTTCCGCGACGACCGACTGGAGGACGAGGACATGAGCGACGCGGACGGCAGCGGACGCCTCGGCGGTGGCGGTGGTGTCAGCGGTGGGAGCGGCGTCAGTGAGGGGAGCGTTGGCGCGTCGAGCGCTTCCGCCCGGCTGCAGAAGCTCTTCGAAGGGCACCGGCTGACGCCGACGCAGCGGCGCATCGCGCACTGCATGGTGCGGCGGCCGGCGGACGCGCCGTTCCTCTCGAGCGTCGAACTGGCTGAGCTGGCCGGGGTGAGCCAGCCCTCGGTCACCCGCTTCGCGGTCGCCCTCGGCTTCGACGGCTACCCGGCGCTCCGCAGACATCTGCGGGAGGTCGCTCCGGCCGAGCGCAGGGACGGCGAGGACTCGCACAACGAGTACCAGCAGGCCGTCCAGACGGAGATCGAGAATCTGCGGCAACTGGCCGATGCCCTTGCCGACCCGGCTCCGGTGGAGCGGGCGGGCAGGCTGCTCGCCGAGTCCCGCCCGCTGCCGGTGCTCGGGCTGCGGGCGGCCTCCGCCCAGGCGCGCGGCTTCGCCTACTTCGCGGCCAAGGTGCATCCGGACGTACGGCTGCTGGACGAGGGTGGCACGATGCTCGCCGACCGGATCGACGCGGCGGGCCGCGCAGGCGCGACCGTGCTCCTCTGCTTCGCGCTGCCGCGCCACCCGCGGGAAGTCGTCGAGGCCCTGGACCACGCCCGCGAGGCGGGGCTGACGGTGGTGACGGTGGCCGACAGCGCTTTCGCGCCGGTCGCCAAACACAGTGACGTGCTGCTGCCGGGGGCCGTCGGCACGGGCCTGGCCTTCGACACCGCGTGCGCACCGATGCTCCTGGGCCGGGTGCTGCTCGAGGCGATGTGCGACGCCCTCCCGGACGCGCAGGCACGCCTGGAGGCCTTCGACGCACAGGCGGCGGCCCGGGGCCTGTTCGTGGAGTGATCGCCGCGGATGTCACGCCCGGGTGACGTCGGTCCGATGGTCGCGGTGACTCATCCGATGAGCGCGTCGCGCTCCGCTCCGCCGCTCTCGGCGACGATCTCGTCCACCGTCTGCAGGCGGCGCACCAGCGCGAAGCGCACGCCCCCGGGCGCCGCCGGGTCGGGCAGGAAGCCGTACACCGCAGGCCGGGGGAGGCTGTTGTACGCGAAGTGGTTGGTGAAGTAGTACGCCCCGGTGTCCAGCAGCGCCGCCAGGTCACCGGCCTCCAGCAAGGGCAACTCCCGGTTCTCGGCGACCAGATCGCCGGCGAAGCAGCAGGGGCCCGCGATGTCCTGGGCCACGGCCGGACCTCTCTTGGGCCGCCCCTCCGCGTCGTACGCCGCCACCCGGATGGGCCAGGCGCCGGGGGTGAACACCGTACGGGTGGCGAGTTGGGCTCCCGCGTGGGTGACCGCGATGGCCCGCCCGCCTGCCGACTTGGCGTACTCCACGCGGGCCAGCACCAGTCCGTTCTTGGCGAGCAGCGACCGGCCGAACTCGGTGACCAGGCCGTACCGGCCGTCGACCAGACCGGGGACCGTGGTGCGGAGCAGGCGAGCGTACGGGCCGAAGGCCGGCGGCTCGTCCGTGGCGAAGCTGACGGGGAGACCGCCGCCGATGTCGAGCGTGTCGATCTGCCGGCGCCCGGCCGCCGCGTTGATCTCCTGCGCGAGCTCGTACGTCTCGCGCACGCCGGCTGCCATCAGCTCCAACGGGAGTCCCTGGGACCCGGTGTGTGCGTGCAGCCGGGTCAGCCAGGGACGGTCCAGGCAGGCGCGCACGATCCACTCGCGCGCCCCTTCGTCGCGCAGGGCGACCCCGAACTTCGACGTCGCGGTCGCCGTGCTGAGCGCATCGATGGCCCCGCCGCCGACCTGGGGATTGACGCGCAGTCCGAGCGGAGCGGGCGCACTCCCCCGCGCGGAGCCCACGAGTTCGTCGAGGCGGGCCAGCTCCTGCGGGTTGTCGGCGTGGACCGCGACGCCGAGGCCGGTGGCCTCCCGCAGCTCGGCCTGGGTCTTGGCCGGTGAGTCGAACACCGTGCGCTCCGCGGGCACGCCGGCTGCGCGGGCCAGCGCCAGCTCCCCGGGGCTCGCGACCTCGCAGCCCAGCCCCTCGGCGGCGAGCAGCCGGAGGACGGGCACGAGCGGGCAGGCCTTCACCGCGAACGCGTGCAGCTGCGGCGTGCCGGGGGCGGTGACCTCCGAGAAGGCGGTGATCAGCGCGGTGGCGTACTGCCGGATGCCGGTCACGTCGAGCAGTCCGACCACGGGTTCCTCGGGCCGGATCAGCCCGTGTACGACGGCGGCCCGCACCGCCTGTCCGCGCCGAGCGGCCGGATCGCTCGCCCAGTCCGGGCGGTCGCGGTCCCGGTGGATCTGGTCCCTGTGCGTCGAGGTCATACCGCCACTCAACCACCCGGAGGGGACCTTGCGGCCGTAACCGCCTCGCTCGGGCGGACGCTTCGCGGGTCGGACCGCGCGGTCGGAGCCCGCGCCCGGTTGACTACGCCTATTCACCGCAGGAAGATGTGAATACATCGATCCAGTCGACGGCAGGAAGGTAGTGCTCATGTCAGGACCGCGACCCGTACGGGCACCGCGTGGCACGGAACTGAGCGCTCAGGGGTGGCAGCAGGAAGCCGCCCTGCGGATGCTGCAGAACAACCTCGATCCGGAGGTCGCCGAGCATCCCGACCAGCTCGTCGTCTACGGCGGCACGGGCAAGGCCGCCCGCGACTGGCGCTCGTTCGACGCGATGGTCCGTACCCTGCGCACGCTGAAGCAGGACGAGACCATGCTGGTCCAGTCCGGCCGTCCGGTCGGCGTGATGCAGACGCACGAGTGGGCGCCTCGCGTGCTGATCGCCAACTCCAACCTCGTCGGCGACTGGGCGAACTGGGAGGAGTTCCGGCGGCTGGAGGCCCTGGGCCTCACCATGTACGGCCAGATGACGGCCGGTTCGTGGATCTACATCGGCACCCAGGGCATCCTGCAGGGCACGTACGAGACCTTCGCCGCAGTCGCCGCCAAGAAGTTCGGCGGCACGCTCGCCGGGACGATCACCCTCACCGCCGGGCTCGGCGGTATGGGCGGCGCCCAGCCGCTCGCGGTCACCATGAACGACGGCGTGGCCCTGTGCATCGACTGCGACCCGCGCGCCATCGAGCGCCGGATCGAACACCGCTACCTGGACGTGAAGGCCGACAGCCTGGAACACGCCCTCTGGCTCGCGGTGGAGGCGCGTGATGCTCGCCGGCCGCTCTCCGTCGGCGTCCTCGGCAACGCCGCCGAGGTGGTCCCGCAGCTGCTCGCGGTGAACGCGCCCATCGACATCGTCACCGACCAGACCAGCGCCCACGACCCGCTCGCCTACCTCCCGATCGGCGTCGACTTCGACGACATGGCCTCCTACGCGGCCGAGAAGCCCGCCGAGTTCACCCAGCGGGCGCGCGCATCCATGGCCAAGCACGTGGAAGCCATGGTGGGCTTCATGGACGCGGGCGCCGAAGTCTTCGACTACGGCAACTCCATCCGCGGCGAAGCGCAACTCGCCGGCTACGAGCGCGCATTCGCCTTTCCCGGCTTCGTGCCCGCCTACATCCGGCCACTGTTCTGTGAGGGCAAGGGCCCCTTCCGCTGGGCGGCACTCTCCGGCGACCCCAAGGACATCGCGGCGACCGACAAGGCGATCCTCGACCTGTTCCCGGAGAACGAGTCCCTCGCCCGCTGGATCAGGATGGCGGAGCAGCGGGTGCACTTCCAGGGGCTGCCCGCCCGTATCTGCTGGCTCGGCTACGGCGAGCGCGACAAGGCGGGGGCCCGCTTCAACGAGATGGTCGCCGACGGCACGCTCCGGGCGCCCCTCGCCATCGGCCGCGACCATCTCGACTGCGGTTCCGTGGCGTCCCCGTACCGCGAGACCGAGGCCATGCTCGACGGCTCGGACGCCATCGCGGACTGGCCGCTGCTCAACGCCATGGTCAACGTCGCCTCCGGCGCGTCATGGGTGTCGATCCACCACGGCGGGGGCGTGGGCATGGGCCGCTCCATCCACGCGGGCCAGGTCACGGTCGCCGACGGCACGAAGCTCGGCGGAGAGAAGATCCGCCGCGTGCTGACGAACGACCCGGGCATGGGCGTCATCCGCCACGTCGACGCGGGCTACGACACCGCTGACGCGGTCGCCCGGGACCGTGGAGTCCGCATCCCCATGCGGGAGGACGCATGAACCCCGGTGTGCCCACCCGTTCCGCCCCAGCAGAACGACTGCCCACACCCCTCTCCTTTCAGGAGATGTGGCGAGACCTGGCGCCCATTGGGCGCAACGCGGCCACAGGCGGCTATCGCCGGTTCGCCTGGACCGGCGCGGACGCCGACTGCCGCGCCTGGTTCCGGACCCAGGCCGAGTCCCGCGGCCTGGCCTACGAGGTGGACCGCAACGGCAACCAGTGGGCCTGGCTCGGCGAGCCCGGAGGCGCCAACGCCGTCGTCACCGGCTCGCACCTCGACTCCGTACCAGAGGGCGGCGCCTTCGACGGTCCGCTCGGCGTCGTCTCCTCCTTCGCCGCGCTCGACGAGCTGCGCGCCCGCGGCGCGCAGCCGACCCGCCCGCTGGCCGTGGTCAACTTCGGCGACGAGGAGGGCGCCCGTTTCGGCCTCGCCTGCGTGGGCTCCCGCCTCACCGCGGGGCAGCTGACCACTGAGCAGGCGCACGCGCTGCGCGACGCCGACGGGGTCACGCTGGCGCAGGCGATGGAGCGGGCCGGGTACGACCCGTCGGGCATCGGCCCCGACCCCGAACGCCTGGCCCGCATCGGGGCGTTCGTGGAACTCCACGTCGAACAGGGCCGGGCGCTCGACAGGATGGGCCACGCGGTGGGCGTCGCCTCCGCGATCTGGCCGCACGGCCGCTGGCGGTTCGACTTCCACGGCGAGGCCAACCACGCCGGGACGACTCGTATCGAGGACCGTCGCGATCCGATGCTCACCTATGCGAGCACCGTGCTCACCGCCCGGGAGAAGGCCCGGCTCGCCGGCGCTCTCGCCACCTTCGGCAAGGTCGGCGTCGAGCCCAACGGCGTGAACGCCGTCGCCTCGCTCGTCCGCGGCTGGCTGGACACCCGGGCCGCCGACGAGGACACCCTCTCGGCCGTCGTGGGCGAGATCGAACGTGCGGCGGCCGCGTACGGGGAGCGCGACGGCGTCGAGGTGCGGGTCACTCGCGAGTCGTTCACTCCAGTGGTCGAGTTCGACCACGGATTGCGCGACAAGCTCGCCGGCCTCCTCGGCACGGAAGATGTCCCTGTTCCCGTTCTCCCCACAGGCGCGGGGCACGACGCCGGTATTCTGTCGGCCGCCGTTCCCACGGCCATGCTATTCGTACGGAACCCCACCGGCGTCTCGCACTCACCCGCCGAGACGGCGGCCGAGGACGACTGCCTCGCCGGGGTCACTGCACTTGCCGACGTACTGGAGGGCCTGGCGTGTCACTGACACCGCAGACCTACTGGGCGGAACACGCCTGGCTGGGGAGCACGGTGGAGCAGCACGTATTGATCGAGAGCGGGCGGGACGGCCGGATCGCAGCCGTGCGGGCCGACACGCCCGCCCCGCCGGCCGGGGCGGTCACCCTGCGCGGGCTGACCGTCCCCGGCTTCGCCAACGCCCACTCGCACGCCTTTCACCGGGCCCTGCGCGGCACCGTCCAGACCGGCTCCGGCACGTTCTGGACCTGGCGCGACGTGATGTACGAGATCGCTTCCCGCCTCACCCCCGAGAGCTACTTCGATCTCGCCCGGGCTGTCTACGCCGAGATGGCCATGGCCGGCATCACTGCCGTCGGTGAGTTCCACTATCTGCACCACGCCCCGGGCGGCGATCGGTACGAGAACCCCAATGCCATGGGCGAGGCGCTGATCGCGGCCGCCGCCGAGGCCGGTATCCGTATCACCCTCCTCGATACCTGCTATCTCGCCTCCGGCTTCGGCATCGGCCGCAAGGCCGCCGCCCCCGAGGGGCACCAACTCCGATTCAGCGACGGCACCGCCGACGCCTGGGCGGAACGCGTCTCCGCCTTCGACCCGAACGCCCTGGGCGACCACGCCCGGCTCGGCGCCGCCATCCACTCCGTACGGGCCGTCCCCGCCGAGCAGTTGGGCACGGTCGTGCAGTGGGCCAAGGACCGGATGGCGCCCCTCCACGTCCATCTCTCCGAGCAGACCGCCGAGAACGACGCCTGCCGTGCCACCCACGGCTGCAGCCCCACACGCCTCCTCTCCGACCGTGGTGTGCTCGGCCCGAGCACCACCGCCGTCCACGCCACCCACCTGACGGCCGAGGACGTCGCTCGCCTGGGTCGCTCGTCCACCGGCGTGTGCATGTGTCCGACCACCGAGCGGGACCTGGCCGACGGCATCGGGCCGGCCAAGAACCTCCAGGACAAGGGCAGTCCGCTCTCCCTCGGCACCGACAGCCACGCCGTCATCGACCTGCTCGAAGAAGCCCGGGCCATGGAGATGGACGAGCGCCTGCGCACCCGGAGCCGGGGCCACTGGACGGCATCGCAGCTGCTGCGCGCTGCCACCACCGACGGTCACGCGGCCATCGGCTGGCCCGAGTCCGGGCGCATCGAAGCCGGCGCGCCCGCCGATCTCACCACCATCGCGCTGGACTCCGTCCGAACGGTCGGAACACCGCCCGGCCTCGGACTCGAGAGCGTGATATTCGCGGCGACCAACGCGGATGTCCGCCATACCGTGGTCGCGGGCCGCCATATCGTCCGCGATGGCGTCCACCAGCTCGTACCGCACGTCCCGGTGGAACTCGCCAAGGCGATCGACGCACTCCGCCCCTGACCGGCCGGTCCCCGGCCCGCCGGTACGCGGGAGCCCCGACAGCCACGTCAGCCACCACAGCCGCGACCGTGACGCGGTCGAAGGAGCACAGCGCGCTCATGGCCACCGCCATCACCCACATCGCCAGTCTCGTCACCAACGACCCTCCCCTCGCCTCCGGCTTGGGCGATCCCACCCTCGGCGCGGGCCCCCTCGGCCTGATCCAGGACGCGGCCGTCGTCATCGACGGCGACCGCATCGCCTGGGTCGGTGAATCCAGCAAAGCACCCGCCACTGACAACCGGATCGACGCCGAAGGCCGGGCCGTGATCCCGGGCTTCGTCGACTCCCACTCCCACCTGGTCTTCGCGGGCGACCGCACCGAGGAGTTCAACGCCCGTATGTCGGGCCGGGCATACACGGCGGGCGGCATCCGCACCACCGTCGCCGCGACCCGCGCCGCCTCGAACAACGTGCTGCACGCCAATGCCGGCCGCTACGTCCGTGAGGCGTTGCGCCAGGGCACCACCACCATCGAGATCAAGTCCGGTTACGGCCTCACCGTCGAGGACGAGGCCCGCTCCCTGAGCATCGCCGCCGCCCACACCGACGAGGTCACCTACCTCGGCGCACACATCGTCGCCCCCGAGTTCGCCGATGACCCATCGGGTCCGGCACGGTACGTCGACCTGGTCACCGGCCCGATGCTCGACGCCTGCGCCCCGTACGCCCGTTGGATCGACGTCTTCTGCGAGAAGGGCGCCTTCGACGGGGACCAGGCACGTGCCGTCCTCACGGCCGGCGCGGCCCGCGGACTGACCCCGCGGGTCCACGCCAACCAGCTCTCCTACGGCCCCGGTGTGCAGCTGGCCGTCGAGCTGGGAGCGGCCTCCGCCGACCACTGCACGCACCTCACCGACGCCGACGTCGACGCCCTCGCGAACAGCGACACGGTGGCGACGCTGCTCCCGGGCGCGGAGTTCTCCACGCGCGCCCAGTACCCCGACGCGCGCCCACTGCTCGACGCGGGCGTCACCGTCGCGCTGTCCCCCGACTGCAACCCCGGCTCGTCGTTCACCAGCTCGATGGCCTTCTGCATCGCCGTCGCCGTACGCGATATGCGGATGACCCCGGACGAGGCGGTCTGGTCGGCGACAGCGGGCGGCGCAGCCGCGCTGCGCCGCACCGACGTCGGTCGCATCACCCCCGGCGCCCTCGCCGACCTGGTCCTGCTCGACGCCCCGTCCCACGTCCATCTCGCCTACCGCCCGGGCGTCCCTCTGGTCTCGGCCGTCTGGCGCAGGGGCGAGCTGGTCTGAGCAAAGCGGAGGGCCCGCCCCATGCGAGGCGGGCCCTCCAAGCGCCATCCGCGCCGTCTCGCCGGAACGGCGGCGGCGGTGTCACTCCTCGATCATCAGGCCCTTGCGCAATCGGCCCAGCGTGCGTGACAGCAGCCGCGACACGTGCATCTGCGAGATGCCCAGCTCCTCGCCGATCTCGGACTGCGTCATATTGGCGACGAAGCGCAGCGAAAGGATCTTCCGGTCGCGCGCCGGGAGCTCGGCGATCAGGGGCTTCAACGATTCGACGTACTCGATGCCTTCGAGCCCGTTGTCCTCGTAGCCGATGCGGTCGGCCAGGGCCCCCTCGCTGTCGTCCTCCTCGGGCTGGGCGTCCAGCGAGCTCGCCGTGTACGCGTTGCTCGCCGCCATCCCCTCGACGACCTCGTCCTTGGTGATCCCCAGCCGATGGGCCAGCTCGCTCACGGTCGGAGCCCGGTCCAGATTCTGGGCGAGTTCGTCGCCGGCCTTGGCCAGGTCCAGCCGCAGCTCCTGCAGCCGCCGTGGCACGCGCACCGACCAGCTGGTGTCCCGGAAGAACCGCTTGATCTCACCGACGATGGTCGGCATCGCGAAGGTGGGGAACTCCACGCCGCGGCTGAGCTCGAAGCGGTCGATCGCCTTGATCAGCCCGATGGTGCCCACCTGGACGATGTCCTCCATCGGCTCGCTGCGGGAGCGGAACCGGGAGGCCGCGAACTTCACGAGCGCGAGGTTGAGCTCGACCAGGGTGTTCCGGACGTACGCGTACTCGTGCGTGCCTTCCTCGAGCTCCTCGAGACGGGCGAAGAGGGTCTTGGACAAGGCCCTCGCGTCCAGCGGTCCCACCTCGTCGTACGGGGGGACCTCGGGCAGGTCGGCGAAGATCTCCTCGCCGTATTCGCGGACCTCGGTCTCGATCCCGTCGGACCGGGTATACCCCCCCTGATGGTCGGGGGCGGTTGTCGACGACGCGGTCGGCGCGCCCTCATGGGCGTCGTCGAAGATGCGCGATTCGTCGAGCCGGGGTGACATTGTCTCCTCCATCATTCTCGGCATATGGCTGCCGATGCCGATCTCGCTTCCTGCGGTGTGCGGCGCCTCCCAAGCCGGCGGTGGCGAATGTGTCCCTACTAGCCCTACCCGCAACCACCCCGGCAAAGCAAGGTCGCGTATGGGCGGTATGCCCGTTTCGAGGGGATGTTCGGCTACCGGTCGGCGTATCGAAGGCGTAGGGTTCATGGTGCGCCGTCGCAAGCAACCAGAAGGGGTGCGCATGGACCGCGGGATGGTCGGCAGTACCAACAAGCGCCGACTCCAGGTCGAGGTTCGGCACCACGGTTCCAGCGCGGTCGTGACGCCGGCGGGTGAGCTTGATCACCACACCGCCGAGTTGCTGCGGGAACCGTTGGAGGGCTGTGTCGACGACGGGCTGTCCCGGCTCGTCGTGGACTGCTCCCGACTCGAATTCTGCGATTCCACGGGGCTCAATGTGCTGCTCGGTGCCCGGCTCAAAGCCGAGGCGGCGGGCGGCGGCGTCCATCTGGCCGGGATGCTCCCCGTGGTCGCGAGGGTATTTGAAATCACGGGGGCCGAAGCGGTATTCGCTGTGCATGACACCCTTGACGAGGCTCTCGCCGACTCGCCTGCGGACTGACCGCCGCCCTTCCGCCTGTTGCAGCCTGCTGCGCAGCGTGACTGCACGTTATATGCGTCACACCTTTCGTGCCGAAGAAGTGGGTGTTCCCTTCGATTGGCCGGGCAGGAGACAGCTGAATCTGATGAATGTGTCAGGTATCCGTTACCTGCGTATTGGCGAATCGGTGAGGTGAAGCGCTGATGAGCACCACTCGGCCGTACTCGCCGGGCGATCGTGGCCCGGAGTCGGACGGTGCTTCCCCTGCCAATCCTGAGCCCGGTCAGGTCCGCAGGCTCCGTCTCACGGACGCGAGTGGCATCGTCCCGAGCGCCCGGGACTTCACGCGCAAGGCCCTCTACGACTGGGGCTGGCTCCCCGCCGTGACCGGCGACCAGCGAGCTGCGGCCGAGGACGTGCTGCTCGTCGTGTCCGAGCTCGTCACCAATGCCTGTCTGCACGCCGAGGGCCCGGAGGAGCTGGCGGTCGCCATGACGGGCAAGGTCCTCCGGCTCGAGGTCGTGGACCGCGGTGCGGGCTCGCCCGCCCCCCGTACGCCGCACCGCGCCGGCCGGCCCGGCGGCCACGGCATGTTCATCGTTCAGCGGCTCTGCCTGGACTGGGGGGTCGTACGGAACCCCGACGGCGTCGGCAAAACGGTGTGGGCGGAGCTGGGTGCACCGGCCTAGCCCCGTCCGTTCACCGCCATCTCCCCTCCGAACACGTCGATCCGACGTGTTCTTTCTCTTCCTTCTACAAGGTCCCCGGCGTACCGTCAGCGGCCGACCTGATATGTCGTCAGTAACTCTCACGGCGACGATCGATGAGAGGGGGAGCCCGAGGTGTCCCACACGAAGCGCCACGCGGCCCGCCGCGGCGGGGGCGCGTTCGCGGTGGTCGCGGCGGTGGCCGGGGCCACCGTGCTGATGACCGCCCCTGCCGCCCATGCAGCGGTGGTGGACGTCGACTACCAGTGCAAGACGCCGATCGGCAACAAAGGAGCGGTGTCGCCCATCGACATCAAGAGCGTCAGAAGCGGAAGCTCCTACAAGCTCACGATGTCCTTCCAGAAGGGCGTCTCCTCCAGCCCGGTGGAGCTGGGCAGAGGGGCGATGAAGCCGAGCGCGCTGATCAAGCTGGGCGGAGCGGAGAGCGGAACGGTCGCGGTGTCGGGCCCGACGAACTCCGAGGCGATCCCGCCCAACACCCCCATCAAGATCACCGACCTGTCGGGCACCTACACCCCGAAGGCGAGCGGCAAGGTCACCTTCACCGCCTCCACGCTGACGATCAAGGCGCTGGGCACGACGACCACCTGCACGCCCGGCAACAATCCGGGGCCCTCGCTGACGCTCGATGTGCAGGGCGTGGGCGGGGCGTCGGACGCCTCTCCATCGGGTGGTGAGCTGCCGCAGACCGGCCCCGCGGACTCGGCGATCGCGCTCGGCACGCTGGGCGGAACGGTTCTCCTCGCCGGAGTGGCCGGGGCGCTGTGGCTGACCCGCCGGGGCGGCAGGCAGCCCGCCTAGCGGCGGGCGCGCCGTGCCGCCGGCGCCGCTGCTGCGGGGAGCCGTACGCGGGTCGCGCCGCGTACGGCGCGCACCTGGTCGGTGCCCGCCGGTTCGGCTCTCGGCCAGTCCGGCCATCGCCACGTTGGCGCCTGCCGACTCCGGGGCCTGGCCGGACCCGTCGGCTTGGCGCTGGGCGGCACCCGCCGCTCCCGTTCTGGCGGCTGGCGCGGCCGACGCGACTGGCCGGTCCGGCCACCGGCTGGTCCGGCCGTCGAGCAGCACCGCTACCGCACCGGCGCGACAGCGCACCGGCCTGTCGCTTCCGCACCGTCCGAAAGCTCAGGAGCCCGACCCCGAGGAGTCGCCGAGCAGCACCGCTACCGCACCGGCGCGTCAGCGCACCGGCCTGTCGCTTTCTACACCGTCAGAGATCGCAGGAGCCGCCGAGCCACATCCCGTATTCGGCCCGATGCGCCGAGTCGCGTCAGCGCACCGGGCCGCCGTTCCGGCGCCGTACGCCACGTCTTCCAGTCCCATCCGCGAGCACGCAGTCGAGGAGCCGCCGATGCCGTCCCGCAGCCGCAGGGCAGCCGTTGTGCTGGTGACGCTGGTTGCCGCCGTGACCCTGATGAGTGCGCCTGCCGGCGTCGCACTCAGCGGTCCGAGCACCGGCGCGACTGGCGCGGCCGGGGCTGCGACGTCGGGTGGCACGGCCGCGCGAGACGGGGGCTGGGTCGCCGGGCCCGCGCCTGGCGGAGGGACCAGGCCCAGCGCGGATGACCGGGCGTACTTCTACCTGGAGGGGCGCCCCGGTGCCGTACTCGAGGACGCGATGGCCGTCGCGAACACCGGTGACCGGCCGCGCACCGTCGAGCTACGCGGAGCCGACGCCGACAACACGCGCTCCGGGGCCTTCGCCGTACGGCCCCCGGGGCAGAGCACGGACACCGGGGCATGGGTGTCCCTCGTCCGGGCCGAGGTCGGGATCCCGGCCCGCACCCGGGCCGAGATCCCGTTCACCGTGACCGTCCCGCCCGATGCCGTGCCCGGCGACCATCCCGGAGCGATCGTCGTCAGCGGGGGCGGGCGCGAGGCGGTGACCCGCATCCATCTGCGGGTCACCGGGCCGACCCTGTCCGCACTGTCCGTCGAGGACGTCTCCGTCGCGGAGGCCGGCTCTGGTGCCCTGATCCGGTACGCGCTCGTCAACCGCGGTAACACCGTCCTGACACCCCGGCTCGCGGTGCGCGCGGAGGGCCTCTTCGGCGAAGTGCTGCGCCGGGATGCCCGCGCCCTTCCGCTGGAGCTGTTGCCCGGACAGCGGGTCCGGCTCACCGAGAAGTGGCCCGGGCCGCCCGAGCTCGACGCCGTGGACATCACGCTCACCGCGAGAGCGGCGGGCGGCGCCCACGGCGCGGCGACCACCTCATACGCCGCCGTCCCCTGGTTCGCCGCCGGACTGCTGCTCCTCGTCCCGGGGGCGGGTGCGGGTGCCTGGTGCGCCTGGCGCGTACGCCGTCGCCGACGGGCCGCGTCGACGGCCGACGGCGGGCCGGACCGAGGACGGGACGCGGACCGAAGGCGCGACCCGTATCGAGAGCCGGACCCGGCCCTGGACCGTAACCCCGTTCCCGGCCAGGTCCGAGGCGGCAACCAGGACGGGCAAGACGGCCGGGAGACACGACAGTTGTCCGGTACGGGGGCAGGAGCGGCGACGTGAGCGGCGTCACGGACAGCCGGTGGGCGGTGTCGCCCGACCGCCCCAGCCCCCGTAGCCGCCGACCGGCGGCCTGCGGCGCGGCTCCGGGGTCCCCCGCACAGCCCGTGCGCGATGGGTGCGACGGGCTCAATCACCCCGCCGGGAGCCACCGAGGCCGACGGCGCCGGACCGTACTCGTGGTCGTCATGGTCGCCGCCCTGCTCGTGCTGTTCCCCGCGGGGGGCGTCGCGCCGGCCACGGCCGCAGACGGCCCCACCGTCACCCTGTCGAAGCAGGAGGCCGGCACGGGCGGCACGATCACCGTCAGCGGTGCGGGCTGGCGCCCTGATGCGCTGCTCATGATCCTCATCTGCGGCCAGAACATGATCGGCGGCACGAACGCCTGCGCCAACGCCGACGGCCGCGCCGTCACCACCCGTTCCGACGGTCGCTTCAGCAAGAAGCTGCCGGTCGCCGAACCGCCCGAACCGTGTCCCTGCGTCGTCCACGTGGCCACCGTGACCGGTGAAACGGCGGCTGTGGACGAGGAGTTCGTGGTCGCCGGCCACCCCGTCGAGCCGCTGCCGCAGGAGGAGGGCACGGGCCGGATCGCGGTGTTCGCCGCGCGGTTGGACGGGTCGAGCGGGCTGCTCACCTGGTTCGGGGCCCCGCCCCAGCGGCAGCTCGTGCTGACCGTCGGCAACCTCGGGTCGGCACCGGTCCGGAATCCGATCTTCCAAGTCGGCACCTCGCACGGTGTCTTCGCGCCGCGCTGGGAGGAGCAGCAGTGGCGGGGAACCGTGCCCGCAGGCAGAAAGGCGCAGATCAGACTGCCGGTCGAGCTCTCCGCGGGCGCACACGGGGACTATCTGGTGTCGCTCAAATACCAGGGCAAGGTGCTCACCGAGCAGCCGTGGGGCGTCGGCCGCCCCTGGGGCGTCACCCTCTTCTGGGCGCTGCTGTTCATCGTCGTCCCGGCGGCCGTCTTCCGGATCGGCATGGCGATCGTCGACCACGTCCGGCCGCGCAGGCCGCCACCCGCTCCGGACGCCCCGGGCCCTACGGCCTCCCGCGCGCCGTCCGATGAGCGCCCGCGCGCCGGCCGTACCGCGCCAGGACCGGAGCTCGCGTGGCACGACGAACCGAGCCGGCCCGATCTGTCCTGGCCGGACTCGGACGAGCCTCCGGGAGAGCAGGCTCCGCCCCAGGCTCCGCCCGCACATGCTTCCGCACCGTCAGATGACCGTCCCCCGTCGAAAGGAACCCCGTGAGCAGACAACGGAGGGTGAGCGCGGCCGGTGTCGCGCTGATGCTCGGCGGTGCAGGGCTGCTGTTCGCCGCAAGCCCGGCGCATGCCGCGGAGGTGTCGTTCGCGACAGAGTGCATTCCGCCCCCGATCTCCGGCCGGCCGCCGGTGCAGGGCACCACGAAAGTGGACGTGAAGGCTCCGGCGACGGCGAAGGTCGGGGACACCGTGGAGGTGGTCTGGACGACAGTGCAGGCCGCTTCCAAGAACCCGGACGTCATCGACCTAGAGAAGGACACCGTCAAGCCGACCGGGAAGATCACGGTCGGCGGAGTCCAGAGCGGTGAACTGGCCATGGAGGGGCCACGGCAGAATCCGCCGATCCCCAAGAACAGCCCCATGGTCCTCTCCGAGATGAAGGGCACGCTGAAGCTGGAGAAGGCGGGTGAGGTGACGCTGACACCCGGCTTCTACAACATCAACGTCAGCAAGCCGGTGTCGACGGACACCAAGTGCTCCCCGAAGGAGACGGTGAAGCCCGCGGTCACCATCGCGGTGACGGACGGCGGCGGTGACACCGGCGGTACGAGCACCGGCGGTACGACCAACGGCGGTACGAGCAGCGGCGGAACAACGTCCGGTGGCTCGGCGTCGGGCGGCGACGACAGCGGCGGATCCACCACCGGCGGTGGCTCGAGCGGTGGCACCAGCGGGGGCTCCGCCGGTTCCAGCGGCGGTGGAGGCGACCCCGACGGCACGGCGTACACGGGCAAGGAGGTCCTGGTCCCGTACGAGTGCAAGACCCCGATCGGCGACAAGAAGGCGACCTCCCCGGTCCAGATCAACGGCAAGAAGAGCGGGGGCAGCTTCGACCTCACCGTGAAGTTCAAGAAGTCGGTGATGGACAGCCCGGCCGACATCCCCGCGGACTCCGTCAAGCCCTCGATGGAGGTCAAGCTGGGCGGCGCCGACAAGGGCTTCGTCCACGTCGAGGGCCCGACCAACAAGGAGCCCATCAAGAACGGCGATCCCATCGCGATCCCGGATCTCAAGGGCACCTACAAGCCCGGCGCGGACGGCAGGACGACGCTCACCCCCGGCGTGCTGACCGTCAAGGCCCTCGGCACGACCACCACCTGCACTCCTGCCAAGGACCCCGGCCCCTCGCTCGAGTTGGACACCGCCGCTCAGCCGGGCGGTGCCGCGGGCGGGAGCAGTACGGGCGGCGGCACCGGCGGCACGGCAGGCGGCTCGTCGTCCTCGGGCGGCGGCCTCGCCGAGACGGGCGCGAGCGACCACGGCGGCCTGCAGGCCCTGGCCATGGTGGCGGGCACCGTCATCCTGCTCGGCGGTGCGGTCTTCACCCTGACCCCCTGGAGCAGGCTGCGCGGCACCCGCTGAGAGTTCCCGCGAGAACATGCAAGGGCCGCCGCACCGATCGGTGCGGCGGCCCTCGTCATGCCGTGCGGTGGTGCCTCAGTGCACGCCGGGGGCGGTGCCTCAGTGCACGCCGCCCATCAGCTGCTGGACCCGCTTGCGGTACATGTACACCGCGACGCCGGCCAGCGCGGCCAGGAGCGCCTCCAGGGTGATGACGCCCGTACCGTTCAGGTCGACGCCCGCCAGGGACAGCAGCCCGGTGGTGCAGTCGCCGGCGGTGACGGCGAGGAACCAGACCCCCATCGTCTGGCCGGCGTACTTCGCCGGTGCCATCTTCGTGGTGACGGAGAGGCCGACCGGCGAGAGGCAGAGTTCACCGATGGTCTGAATCATTTGGAGTGCTCTCCCGGCTGAGGCGGGAGATTCCCACCTACCTTGCGGTGGCGGGCTTGACGCGACGAGCGCGCCTGACGACTGCCCTCCCGGCAGCCGGGATGAGCGCGAGGCCCATCCGGTACAGGTACAAGGTGTTCCGGGCTGCGTTGTGATCGGCGTTGCCGGACCAGCCGCAGTTGGGGTTCTTGCACACGAACACGGCCTGGGACTCCCGGCTGCCCGGTGTGATGAAACCACAGGCCGAGCAGCGCTGGGAGGTGCCGGGAGCGGGAACCTTGTGGAGGGAGCCACCGCTAGCCTCACATGCGCGGCGGCCGCCACGTCGTTGATCACCTGCATGCGCACTTGATCGTTCTCGACACGTGCCAGCACAGGGCATTCAACGCCGAGATGCTCACGAGGTGCGAGGAGATCACGCGGGAGATGTGCACGGCCCCGGCCTACAGGCCAATGACTGTCCGAGGCCGGTCGTTCCGGCCCGAGCACAGAAAGGGAGACCTTCGATGTGGTCGACATCGCAAGGTCCCCAGTTGGTGCTATCGGACGCTTCGACACCTTACGTCATACCTGGGCGGTATATGGAAGGACTTGAGAGGTGGATCACAAGTGGATCAGGAACGACGTGACTCTTTCGAAGGTAGCCGACGTTCATCAGTCGCATACCGCAGGGTCTCGTCAGCACGCCCCGCCCCACCACCTGTGCGGACTACCATCACCCCATGACCCGAGTACTGCTCGCCGAGGATGACGCGTCCATCTCGGAGCCGCTCGCCCGTGCTCTGCGCCGCGAGGGATACGAGGTCGAGGTGCGGGAGGACGGTCCCGGCGCTCTCGACGCCGGCGTCCAGGGAGGCGTCGACCTGCTCGTCCTCGACCTCGGCCTGCCGGGCATGGACGGTCTCGAGGTCTGCCGCCGGCTTCGCACGGAGGGCCAGGGCTTCCCGGTGCTGGTGCTCACCGCCCGCGCCGACGAGGTGGACACGGTCGTCGGTCTCGACGCCGGTGCCGACGACTACGTCACCAAGCCCTTCCGGCTGGCCGAGCTGCTCGCCCGGGTACGCGCCCTGCTGCGCCGCGGTGCCGTCGAGTCGCAGCAGGCCCCGGCCACCCACGGCGTACGGATCGACGTCGAGTCGCACCGAGCCTGGATGGGGGAGGAGGAGCTGCAGCTCACCGCCAAGGAGTTCGACCTGCTCCGGGTCCTCGTACGGGACGCCGGCCGAGTCGTCACCCGCGACCAGCTGATGCGCGAGGTCTGGGACACCACGTGGTGGTCCTCCACCAAGACCCTCGACATGCACATCTCTTGGCTGCGCAGAAAGCTCGGTGACGACGCCGCGAACCCGCGCTACATCGCCACGGTCCGCGGGGTCGGTTTCCGATTCGAGAAGAGCTAGTGCCTGCCGGGCGGGAGGCGGCGATGCGACGGGATCGGGTACCGAGCGGTGGTGAACCGCGCCGCGTTCTGCCCGGGGGCCGCCCCCGGATTCGTATGACCCCTGCCCGGAGAGCACATTGCGCCGCCGTCTGATCCACTCCACGCTCGCCGTGGTCCTCGTGGTGATCGCCGTCTTCGGTGTCTCGCTCGTGATCGTCGAGACCCGGACGATCGAGCAGAGCGCCCAGGAGAGCGTGGACTCCGAGGCCGTGCGCCTGGTGAGCATCGTCGAGAGCCGGCTGCTCGGGGGCGAACGGATCGCCTCGCAGGTGCTGCGCGATCAGATCACTCCCGAGCGCTTTGCCCGCATCGAGCTTCCGGGCCGCCGTCCCATCGACATCGGTGAGCGCCCGGCCGGCGATGTCATCGAGGCCAAGGAGACCGGCGAGCAGGGCGAGACGGTCACCGTCCAGGAGTCCTCGGCGACCGTCAGCGAGGAGATTGGCCGCACCCTGCTGATCATCCTTGCGGTCGCGCTGCTCGCCGTCGGGGCCGCCGTGCTGCTCGCCCTCCGGCAGGCACACCGGCTCACCGCACCGCTCACCGATCTCGCCGAGACGGCGGAGCGGCTGGGCTCGGGTGACCCCCGACCGCGCCACCGGCGGTACGGGGTGCCGGAGCTGGACCGGGTCGCCGACGTGCTCGACGCGAGTGCCGAGCGGATCGGGCGGATGCTGACGGCCGAACGGCGGCTCGCCGCCGACGCCTCCCACCAGTTGAGGACGCCGCTGACCGCGCTCTCCATGCGGCTGGAGGAGATCTCCGCGACGGACGACCTCGGGACGGTCAAGGAGGAGGCGATGATCGCGCTCGGCCAGGTCGAACGCCTCACCGACGTGGTGCAACGACTGCTCACCAACTCCAGGGATCCGCGCACCGGTTCGGCCATCGGCTTCGACCTCGACGAGGTGGTCAAGCAGCAGATCGAGGAGTGGCGGCCGGCCTATCGGAGCGCTGGACGGGCCATTGTCCGCTCGGGCAAGAAGGGGTTGCGGGCGGTCGGCACCCCGGGGGCGGTCGCCCAGGTACTGGCGACGCTGATCGAGAACTCGCTGATGCACGGCGCGGGCCCGGTGGCCATCCGGACCCGGGTCACCGGCAACCAGGTGGTCGTGGAGGTCACGGACGCGGGTCCGGGCGTCCCGCCGGATCTCGGCGCGCGGGTCTTCGAACGGACGGTGAGTGGGCGGAACTCCACGGGGCTGGGTCTCGCGGTCGCCCGCGACCTGGCGGAGGCGGACGGCGGACGGCTGGAGCTGCTGCAGCAGAAGCCACCCGTCTTCGCACTCTTCTTGAGCTGCGATACGGGCACCTCTTGAGGCACCCCCAGCGGTAACGGGGGAGGTAGTCCCCCTGAGCCCAAGCCCGGGTGGGGGATGGACGCGGCCCTACTTCAGGCGATTGACCCGGTACTGGGGGTCGGAGAGCAGCGCGTCCTCCTCCAGGAACGATTCAGCGGTCTCGACGGCCTCGTGCCCGGGCAGCGTGCGGAACACCCAGGTCCGGTACGACCAGAAGCGGAACACCGAGGCGATGCCGAGCCCGATGACGTTCTTGGCGACGTTGTCGGCCACGGTCGAGGTGAAGCCGAGGCCGTAGTGCGAGATGGCCAGGATGCCGTTCTCGATGACCAGGCCGACGCCGCTGAAGAGGAAGAAGAGGGTGAGCTCGCGGGTGCGCCGGGATCGATTGCTGTCCCGGTAGGTCCAGTAGCGGTTGCCGATGTAGTTCGTGCAGATCGCGACGAACGTGGAGATCACCCCGGAGCGCACCACGGCCAGGCCGATGGCGTGTACGCAGAGGTTGAAGACCACGAAGTTGACCAGGGACCCGACCGCCCCGACCGTTCCGAACTTCGCCAGCTCGCGGATCAGCTGCCTCAGCCGCGAACGCAGTGTGCGCCGTTCACCCATAGTGATCGTGTTAACTCCGTCGTTGGCGTGGGTCGGTCTGGTCCCGGGCGCCCCATGCTATCCAGCGGCTCCCCGCCCCGTTGCCGGGACACCCGGGCGGCCACCCGCGCAGAGCACCGGGCGGGATCTGGAGGATCCTCCAAGGGGAGAACGGGCGCAGTGTCCGCCGACGGATACCCTAGGCAGGTGACATTCCCGGTAGTCGGCATGGTCGGCGGTGGCCAGCTCGCCCGTATGACCCATGAGGCGGGCATCTCCCTCGGCCTGAGATTCAAGCTCCTCAGCGACAGTCCGCAGGACTCGGCGGCCCAGGTCGTGAACGAGGTCGTGGTCGGCGACTATCACGACCTCGAGACCCTTCGTGCGTTCGCACAAGGCTGCGATGTGATCACCTTCGATCACGAGCATGTGCCGACCGAGCACCTGCACGCCCTGGAGGCGGACGGCTTCGTCATCCGCCCCGGGATCGAGGCTCTGATCCACGCCCAGGACAAGGGCGTGATGCGGGCCAGGCTCGACGCGATCGGCGTGCCGTGCCCCCGGCACAGGATCGTCACCGACCCGGAGGACGTCGTCCGCTTCGCGCAGGAGGGGGTGTCTGCCGGCGGAACAGGAGACGGATTCCCGGTCGTCCTCAAGACCGTGCGCGGCGGCTACGACGGCAAGGGCGTGTGGATCGTCCACCGTGCGGAGGAGGCACGGGACCCCTTCCGCGCCGGGGTACCGGTCCTGGCCGAGGAGAAGGTCGACTTCGTCCGCGAGCTGGCCGCCAACGTCGTCCGCTCCCCCAGCGGCCAGGCCGTCGCCTACCCCGTCGTCGAGTCCATCCAGGTCGACGGCGTGTGCGACACCGTGATCGCCCCCGCCCCCGGCCTCTCCGAGGAACTGTCGCTCCAGGCGCAGCAGCTGGCCCTGACCGTCGCCGAGGAGCTGGGCGTGGTCGGGCATCTCGCGGTCGAGCTGTTCGAGACCCGCGGCGACGACGGCACTGCGGGGATTCTGGTCAACGAACTGGCGATGCGCCCGCACAACTCCGGGCACTGGACTCAGGACGGCGCCGTCACCTCGCAGTTCGCCAACCACGTACGGGCCGTACTCGACCTGCCGCTCGGCGACCCCCGTCCTCGTGCCACCTGGACGGTGATGACCAATGTCCTCGGCGGCGACTACCCCGACATGTACTCCGCGTATCTGCACTGCATGGCCCGCGACCCGCAGCTGAAGATCCACATGTACGGCAAGGACGTGAAGCCCGGCCGTAAGGTCGGCCACGTCAACACCTACGGCGACGACCTGGCCGACGTGCGCGAGCGCGCCCGCCACGCCGCCGACTACCTGCGCGGCACCGTCGTCGAATAGGAGAGCCCCAGATGAGCAGCGCCCAGCCGGCCGGCCACCACCCCGGTACGAGCCCTGACGCGCCCCCTTCCTCGCGCGTCGTCGGCATCGTGATGGGCTCCGACTCCGACTGGCCGGTGATGGAAGCCGCCGCCGAGGCGCTCGACGAGTTCGAGGTGCCCTACGAGGTCGATGTCGTCTCGGCCCACCGCATGCCGCGCGAGATGATCGCGTACGGGGAGCAGGCGGCGGACCGCGGTCTCAAGGCGATCATCGCGGGCGCGGGAGGCGCCGCGCATCTGCCGGGCATGCTCGCCTCCGTCACCCCGCTCCCGGTGATCGGCGTCCCGGTGCCGCTCAAGCACCTCGACGGCATGGACAGCCTGCTCTCCATCGTCCAGATGCCCGCGGGGGTGCCCGTCGCCACCGTGTCCGTCGCGGGCGCCCGCAACGCGGGCCTGCTCGCCGTACGGATGCTGGCCGCCCACGATCCCGAACTGCTCGGCCGGGTACGGCAGTTCCAGGACGAGCTGAACGACCAGGCCACCGAGAAGGGCAAGCGGCTGCGGGCCAAGGTCGACGGCAGCGCCGGCTTCGGCTTCGGCACGTAGCGGGACGGCACCCGGCCCCGCGGGCGTCGAAACCACCGCCGCGCTCCGTCGACGGCCACGCTCGTCGGCCTCGACGGCTGGCCCCGTACCCGTCGCCGAACCGGGGTGCTACGCGCGCGGGCGGCCCAGGGCGCGGTACGTCCAGCCGGCCTCGCGCCACAGCTCCGGATCCAGCGCGTTCCGGCCGTCCAGCATCCGCCGTTCCGCGACGACTTCGCCCAGCGCCGCCGGGTCCAGCTCGCGGAACTCACGCCACTCGGTGAGGTGCAGCACCACATCCGCGCCGCGCGCCGCGTCCAGCGCCGTGGGGGCGTAGCCCAGGGTGGGGAAGATCCGGCGGGCGTTGTCCATGCCCTTGGGGTCGTAGACGGTGACCTGGCCGCCCTGGAGGTGGATCTGCCCGGCGACGTTGAGCGCGGGGGAGTCCCGTACGTCGTCGGAGTCCGGCTTGAACGTCGCGCCGAGCACCGCCACCCGCTTGCCGAGAAAACCGCCCCCGCCCACTGCCTCGCGGGCCAGCTCCACCATGTGGCCACGGCGGCGCATGTTGATCGAGTCGATCTCGCGGAGGAAGGTGAGCGCCTGGTCGGCGCCCAGCTCGCCGGCCCGGGCCATGAAGGCGCGGAGGTCCTTGGGCAGGCAGCCGCCGCCGAAACCGATCCCGGCGCGCAGGAACTTCTTCCCGATCCGCTCGTCGTGTCCGATGGCCTCGGCGAGCTTCAGCACATCGCCGTCGGCCGCCTCGCACACCTCGGCCATCGCGTTGATGAACGAGATCTTGGTGGCGAGGAAGGAGTTCGCGGAGGCTTTCACGAGCTCCGCCGTCGGATAGTCGGTGACGATGAACGGCGAGCCTTCGGCGAGCGGCGCCGCGTACACCTCGCGCAGCTGCTTCTCGGCGCTCTCGCTGCGGATGCCGACGACGATCCGGTCCGGGTGGAGGGTGTCCTGGACCGCGAAGCCCTCGCGCAGGAACTCCGGGTTCCAGGCCAGCTCGGCGCCCTCGCCCACCGGGGCCAGCTCGGACAGCCGCGCGGCCAGCCGGGCCGCGCTGCCCACCGGCACGGTGGACTTGCCCACGACCAGACAGGACCGCCGCAGGTGCGGCGCCAGCTGTTCGAAGGCGCTGTCGACGTAACTCATGTCGCAGGCGTACTCGCCGTGCTTCTGCGGAGTGTTCACGCAGACGAAGTGGACGTCGCCGAACTCTCCCGCCTCCTCGTAGGAGGTGGTGAAACGCAGCCGCCCGGTGGCGCCCTCAAGCCCGGCGACGTGCTGGTGGAGCAGCTCCTCGAGCCCCGGCTCGTACATCGGGACCCGGCCGGCCGCCAGCATCTCGATCTTCTCGGGGACCACGTCGAGCCCCAACACCTCGAAGCCCAGCTCGGCCATGGCGGCGGCGTGCGTGGCGCCGAGGTATCCGGTGCCGATCACGGTGATCTTCGGGGCCATGCATGCTCCCTGGAGGTACGGGCTGGACTGCGGCACGAGCATAGTCGGGCCGCGCTCCGGGTAGGGGCCGCTCTTCAGGGAGGCAGCCGAGGGGGCGGCCCCTGCTGACGTCGCTGTCGGCAAGCTCACGTACCACGGTCCGTGGCTTCGCCCCTAGAATCGAGTTACTTAACAGTAGTTAGCGTTGTCTGGAGTGAGGACACCTTGGCGGGCTCGACTGAATTCGACCTTTACCGGCCGTCCGAGGAGCACGAGATGCTCCGCGAGTCCGTGCGCTCACTCGCCGAGGCGAAGATCGCGCCGTTCGCCGCCGAGGTGGACGAGGAGGGCCGCTTCCCGCAGGAGGCCCTGGAAGCGCTGGTCGGGAACGATCTGCATGCGGTGCACGTGCCCGAGACGTACGGCGGCGCGGGTGCGGACGCGCTGGCGACCGTGATCGTCATCGAGGAGGTGGCGCGGGTCTGTGCCTCCTCCTCCCTCATCCCGGCGGTCAACAAGCTCGGCTCGCTTCCGGTGATCCTCTCCGGCTCGGAGGAGGTGAAGAAGAGGTACCTGGCGCCGCTCGCGGCGGGCGAGGCGATGTTCTCGTACTGTCTGTCCGAGCCGGACGCGGGGTCCGACGCCGCCGGTATGAAGACCAAGGCCGTCCGGGACGGCGACACTTACGTCCTCAACGGTGTGAAGCGCTGGATCACCAACGCGGGCGTCAGCGAGTACTACACGGTCATGGCCGTGACCGACCCCGAGAAGCGCTCCAAGGGCATATCGGCCTTCGTCGTGGAGAAGTCCGACGAGGGCGTCTCCTTCGGCGCCCCGGAGAAGAAGCTCGGCATCAAGGGTTCGCCGACCCGCGAGGTCTACCTCGACAACGTCCGCATCCCCGCCGACCGCATGATCGGCGAGGAGGGCACCGGCTTCGCCACCGCGATGAAGACCCTGGACCACACCCGCATCACCATCGCGGCGCAGGCGCTGGGCATCGCCCAGGGCGCGCTGGACTACGCCAAGGGCTATGTCCAGGAGCGCAAGCAGTTCGGCAAGCCGATCGCCGACTTCCAGGGCGTCCAGTTCATGCTCGCCGACATGGCCATGAAGCTGGAGGCCGCCCGCCAGCTCACCTACGCCGCCGCGGCGAAGTCCGAGCGCGTTGCCGCCGGAGGTGAGAAGGAGGCTCTGACCTTCTTCGGCGCCGCGGCCAAGTGCTACGCCTCGGATGCCGCCATGGAGATCACCACGGACGCGGTTCAGCTGCTGGGCGGCTACGGCTACACCCGCGACTACCCGGTGGAGCGGATGATGCGCGACGCCAAGATCACCCAGATCTACGAGGGCACCAACCAGGTCCAGCGCATCGTCATGGCGCGCAACCTGCCGTAAACGCGCAACGCACGCGACCTGCCGCGGACAACGGAAAAGGCCCCGCCGACTGGCGGGGCCTTTTCAGGTCCGGTCAGTCCTCCTGGACGGTGACCGGCTCGTCGTTCTTGAGCTGCTGCACCAGCTGCTTGACCCGCGTCATGTCCCACTTGAGCGAGCCGGCCGGCGCGGGCCCGGCGATCGGCATGTTCATCGACTTGCCCTCGCCACCCGTGACGCCCTTCATCGCCCAGAACATCTCGGCCAGGTCGAACAGGCTCATCTCCTTGTCGACGACCAGGGTGTCGAGGCCCGCGCCCATGGTCGGGTAGAGCTTGAAGGGGTTGAGCACGGTGCCGGGGTTGGCGGTCTGGCTGGCCAGCGCAGAGAGGAACTTCTGCTGGTTCTTGGTGCGCTCCAGGTCGCTGCCGGCCTCCTTGCGGTTACGGACGAAGGCCAGCGCCTGCTCGCCGTTCAGCGTCTGCGTCCCCTTCTTGAAGTCCGCGCCGGAGTCCTTGTCCTTGATGTCGCGCGGGATGTTCATCTCGACGCCGCCGACCGCGTCCACGATCTTGGCGAAGCCGCCGAAGCCGATCTCCGCGTAGTGGTCGATGTGCAGACCGGTGTTGAACTCGACCGTGCGGACCAGCAGCGGGGCGCCGTCGATGGAGTAGGCCGCGTTGAGCTTGTTGCCGCCGCGGGCCGGGAAGGCCTTGCCGGACTCGGAGCCGTGGAAGGACGGGATGGTGACCCAGGAGTCGCGCGGCAGCGAGACCATGGTGTTTCCGTTGCTGCCGACATGCAGGATGATCATGGAGTCGGTGCGCTTGCCCGCCGCGGACCCGGTGTGGAGGCTCTTCTTGTCCTCGGCGGTGAGGCCGTCACGGCTGTCCGAGCCGACGATCAGGTACGTGGTGCCCTCACCGGTCTCGGGGCGTTCGTCGACCTTCGACAGGTCGACTTCGCGCCGGAGCTTGGAGTCGGCCCAGAAATAGGTGCCTATCAGGACCACGAGCAGGACGACTATCAGCGTCAGCGCGATGTTCTTGAACCGTCTGCCCCGGCCGCCCCGGCGGTCGTAGGGTCCGTCGTCGTACCCGTCGCCGTACACCTGTCCCTGTCCATACCCGTCGTCGTAGTCGTCGTAGCCCCGCGACTGCTGACTGGGGACGGCGGCCCGGCGGGGCGACATGCCCGGCGGCATCGGCGGCTCGGACGGGTAGCGCCCGCCGTAGCCTCCGTATCCGTCACCGCCGCCACGCTGCCGCATGGCGCGCGCGGACTCGGGCCTGGGGCCGGCGCCGCCGCGCCCGTACCCGTCCCTGCTGTTGCCGGTCCATCCATCGCGCCAATCGCTCATAGGGGGAAGTGTGCCTTCCGGGTCCACAGTCATACAGGGTGAGTGGCGAATCACACCTTGGCTGTAGCAGACCTGATGCAAAGCTACGAGGGAGGGGTCGGGGTGGATCGCCGCATAAGGTTGACGGCATGACCGACCAGGCAGCGCCCCCGGAAGCAACGATTCCGGGCAAGCCCACCGCAGCGTCCCGGACCACGCTGAGTCACATCATGACGGCGAGTGACACCAACCTCCTCGGGACCGTGCACGGCGGGGTGATCATGAAGCTGGTGGACGACGCGGCGGGCGCGGTCGCCGGGCGGCACTCGGGCGGGCCGGCGGTCACGGCGTCCATGGACGAGATGGTCTTCCTGGAGCCGGTCCACGTGGGCGACCTCGTCCACGTCAAGGCCCAGTGCAACTGGACCGGGCGCTCCTCCATGGAGATCGGGGTCCGGGTGCTGGCCGAGCGCTGGAACGAGTCCACGCCGCCCACGCAGGTCGGCAGCGCGTATCTCGTCTTCGCAGCCGTCGACGCGGACGGCAAGCCGCGTCCCGTGCCGCCGGTGGTACCGGAGACCGAGCAGGACAAGCGGCGCTACCAGGAGGCGCAGATCAGACGCACCCACCGGTTGGCCCGCCGCCGGGCGATCAAGGAACTCCGCGCCAAGCGAGCCGCCGAGGGCATGGGCGACTGACCCGCCCACACACCGGCGGCTACGAGCGGAGCGGCCTCAGCAGTGAGCTAGTCGCAGAGGACCTGGTCGCCCGTGATCGCCGCGATCTCGGATGAGCCATGGGCACCGTCCACGCCCACGCCCGTCCCCTGAGGCGTCGGGGACTCCGCCCGCACCCGGCGCACCCGCCGGAAGTCCGAGCCGAGTGTGACGCGCATCACCGGGCCCTGCCCGTAGACCGGCCGCAGCTCCGCCCCGGGCAGCGCGGCTGCGACCGTACGGGCCGAGCGGTCCCAGCCCGGGTCGTAGGAGACGACCGTACGGTGGACGGGCACGGCCGCGTTCCCGGGCTTATCGGTGGTGAGGAAGCCGGTGTCGCGCAACGCCCGGGTGACCCGTCGACCGAGACCGGGCCGGTCCGTGCCGTTGTCGACCTGCACGCGGACGCGTCCGGGCGGCACATCGACCAGCGCCGCGCGCTCCCGGAGCGGACGGTGGACGGCGAGCGGCCGGTCCGCTCGCAGCGCCCGGAAGAGCCGGTCGGCCTGCTTCTCGTCCCACTTCACGGTCGATCCGAGTCCCGGCACCGGGAAGCTGGGGTCCGCGATCGGCACCGAGGCGAACTCCGAGGACGCCGGGGTGAAGTGCCGCATCGCCCGGCCGAGGTCCAGCATCTTCTCCGCATCGAAACCGCGGTCCGCGCGGACGGAGCCGAGGAGGGTGGAGCTGACCTCGTTGAACCGCACCGGGTTCAGCAGCACGCCGCCGCCGGTCACCTTGTGCACGAGCGCGGCGATAAAGCGCTGCTGGCGGTGCATCCGGCCGAGGTCGGCGGCGCCGTCGACATGCCGGGAGCGGACGTACTGCAGGGCCTCGCCGCCGTTCAGCCGACTCGTGCCGGCGGGCAGGACCAGGCCGCTGTAGCGGTCCTGCATCGGCCGCGCCGTGCAGATCTCGACCCCACCGACGGCGTCGACCGTCTTCATGAAGCTGATGAAGTCCACTTCGAGGTAGTGGTCGACGTGGAGACCGGTCATGTCCTCGACCGTGCGTACGGTCAGCTGCGGCCCTCCGTGCGCATAAGCGGCGTTGATCTTCCCCGGCCGTGCGGGGACCTTCCGTCCGCTCTCCTGGTCGGTGTGCGCGGGGAACCGGACGTACGAGTCGCGCGGAATGCTGATCACGCTGGCTCGCTTCCGGTCCGCCGACAGATGCACCAGCATGATCGTGTCGGTGCAGTTGCAGGAGTCGCCGCCGAGGTGGAACGTCGCGCGCGACTGCGGGGTGAGCCGGTCCCGGCCGTCGGTGCCGACGAGCAGGACGTTGAGTCCGTCGCTCCCCCGGGGGCGGTCGTCCAGTCCCGCGAAGGGGTCGATCCGGCCGATGGCGCTGTCGAGCCCCTTGACCACCATGTGCCCGCAGCCTCCGGCCAGCAGCACCAGAGCCGACACCCCTGCGGCCAGCCGCAGCCCCCAGCGGCGCCGGGCCGGAGGTCGCCGGAGGCGGCCCCGGGGGTGCCGCCGGGGAGGGCGAGCCGGTGTGGTCAACGGGGACACCTCCGCGCGGGCTTGGCTGTGACCGGGACCACCGTAGGTCGCGGTCCATCGGGTCTTACGGCCACACGCCGCCCCCGCTCGGCCGCGTACGGGCGGGTCCTCCGTTCGCGGTAACGTGAGACGCGATACCGCGCAGCCGTACTCCGAGGACATCCCCGTGCCCGCACCCGAATCGACACCTCCGGCCGTCTCCGTGATCATGCCGGTGCTCAATGAGGAACGTCATCTGCGCGATGCGGTCCGGCACATCCTGGAGCAGGAGTACGAAGGGGAGCTCGAGGTGGTGATCGCCCTCGGCCCGTCGACGGATCGCACGGACGAGATCGCCGCCGAGCTCGTCCGCGAGACCGCGTCGAACTCCTGGGCCCGGGTCCACACCGTCCCCAACCCAACGGGCCGTACGCCCGCCGCGCTCAACGCGGCCATCAAGGCGTCCCGGCACCCGGTGGTGGTACGGGTGGACGGCCACGGCATGCTCTCCCCGGACTACATCGCCACGGCCGTCCGGCTGCTGGAGGAGACGGGCGCGCAGAACGTCGGCGGCATCATGCACGCCGAGGGCGAGAACGACTGGGAGCACGCCGTCGCCGCCGCCATGACCTCGAGGATCGGCGTGGGCAACGCGGCCTTCCACACCGGCGGCCAGGCCGGTCCGGCCGAAACCGTCTATCTCGGCGTCTTCCGCCGCGAGGCGCTGGAGCAGCAGGGCGGCTACAACGAGGAGTTCATCCGCGCCCAGGACTGGGAACTGAACTTCCGGATCCGCGAGGCGGGCGGCCTGATCTGGTTCTCACCGGAGCTCAAGGTCTCCTACCGGCCGCGGCCGACCGTGCGGGCGCTCGCCAAGCAGTACAAGAACTACGGTCGTTGGCGGCACGTCGTCGCCCGCTACCACCAGGGGTCGATCAACCTCCGCTACCTCGCCCCGCCGACCGCGCTGGCGGCGATCGTGGCTGGTCTGGTCGTCGGCGCGGCCGTTACCGCGTGGGGCTTCGTCGTCCCGGCCGGCTACCTCGCGGCCATCGCGCTGGGCTCGGTCCCCGCGGGGAAGGGCCTGCCCGCCAAGGCCCGGCTGCGGATACCCGTGGCGCTCGCCACGATGCACCTGTCGTGGGGCTGGGGTTTCCTGACGAGCCCGCGGTCCTTGGCGAAGAAGGTCATCGCCAGCCGCCGCCCGGCGGTCCTCCCCCGCTGACGTCGCGTCCCGCCAGGAGGAGTACAGGGCCGGCACCACACGGCCCGCCGCGCAACGGCCCGCCCGCGCGCGGATGGCGGACGGAGCACGGCACCGCAGCCCCCAACCCGCGCCGCGGAGTGATCCCTCGCGGCGAGCGGAGCGGCGGTGCGCGGGGCGCGAGTGTTGGGCGGAGCACGGTGCCGCGGTCTCCAACCCGCGCCGCGGAGTGATCCCTCGCGGCGAGCGGAGCGGCGGTGCGCGGGGCGCGAGTGTTGGGCGGAGCACGGCGCCGCAGTCCCCAACCCGCACCGCGGAGCGGCCCCCGCGGCGAGCGGAGCGGCGGTGCGCGGGGCGCGAGTGTTGGGCGGAGCACGGCGCCGCAGTTCCCAACCCGCATCGCGGAGTGATCCCTCGCGGCGAGCGGAGCGGCGGTGCGCGGGGCGCGAGTGTTGGGCGGAGCACGGCGCCGCAGTCCCCAACCCGCACCGCGGAGCGGCCCCCGCGGCGAGCGAAGCGGCACCACACGGTGGCCCCTACCAGACGTGCACCGGGTTCACCTTCATGCAGGCCGACGTGTCATCGCCGCCCAGTGGGTCCGCGCTCTCCGGGGCTTTGTTGTCGTCCTCTCCTCCGGAGCCGTCGGAGCCCGCGGCCTTCGGATAGGCCGTGCCCGTACGCCAGTCGGCGCCGATGACCAGAGTGATCTGCGGCACGCCCTGGGAGTGCCGCACGGCGCTCTTCGGCAGACCGAGCGCCTCGGCGACGGCCAGGGCGTCGCCGTGCAGCGACTCCTCCGGATACGAGACTGTGGTGTCCGCCCGGGACTTGGGGGTCGCGTCCGCCACGGCCCGGGTGAAGCCGAGCTGCGAGAGCCGGAAGGCGATCTCCGCGGCGCGGCCCCGCACGGCGACCTGCGCGGCCGTTCCCGTGCCGTTCTGGACGGTGACCGGGATCTCGGCCTTCGGGGCGGCCGGGTCGCTGGTCGCCGGGCTCTTCCTGGGGCTGGGCTTCTTCTTGTCCTTGCCGTCCAGCGCGACGTCGTTGCGCAGCAGTGAGAAGACCTGATCGGCGTCATCCGGCTTCGGGACGATGTGCGCGGCGTTCTGCGGGTCCGGGGCCCACGGCATGGTGGCCATGGTGATCCGGCCAGTCGGCACCCGTTTGAGATCGTTGCCGAGGTCGTAGAGCTTCTTCACCGTACCCAGGTCCTGGTCGACGGTGAGCGCTTTGGTGGCGGCTTCCGCGAGGTTTCTGAGCTTCGCCGGGTCGGTGAGCTTCGAACCGGCCTTCAGTTGCCTGACCATGGCGTTCATATACATGTGCTGGGCCTTGGCCCGGCCGATGTCGCTGCCGTCCTCGAAGCCGTGACGGGTGCGCAGCCACTGCAGGGCCTGCTTGCCCTTGACGGTCGTCTCGCCCTTCTGCAGGCGGAGTCCGGACCTGTCGTCGTACACGTTGTTGTCCACGCAGACCGGGACACCGCCGACGGCATCCGCCATGTCGACCACGCCGGCGAAGTCGATCATCATGAAGTGGTCGATCGGGATACCGGTGAGCTCTTCCCAGGTGGCGACCGTACAGCCCGGGCCGCCGTTCTGAAGGCTGGCGTTGATGGTGGCGGTGGTCTCCGGGAAGACCCTCCCGTCGTCCGTGTCGGTGCACTTGGGGATGGTCACGCGGGTGTCCCGCGGAATGCTGAGCACCGACATGTTGCTGCGGTCGGCGGAGACGTGCAGCAGCATCTGCACATCGGCGAGGGGTTTGCGGTCCGCGTCGGCGCGGGAGCCGCCGAGCCGGACGTTCTCCTTGGAGTTACGGCTGTCGGAGCCGAGGAGGAGGATGTTGAGCGGGGTCTGGCCCGAGGCGTTCGGCGGGCTCTTGTCGAGCTGCTGGTCGCCGAGGTAGAGGTCGTCCAGGCCGAGGTTGCCGTTGAGGTGCTGGTAGTAGAGGTATCCCGCTCCGGCGGTGCCGAGTATCAGCAGCGAGGCGGTAAAGGCGAACCAGCGGAGTATCCGGCGCTTGCGCCGCGGGGCGGGCCGAAGGCCGGTCGGCGCGCCCGGCCGGGGGCCGCCGGCCCGCTCGTACCGGCCGTCGTCCCAGCCCGGCTCCTCGGCCTCACGGGTGCGGCTTCGCGCCCTGGGTACGCGCACGCTGTCCTGCTGCCGCATCGGGCCTCCCCCCGGTCATCCGGTCTGCCGCACGGCCCGATGGCGGCCGTGTCACTTGGCGCAGACCTGCTTGTCGGCGTTGGCTTTCTGGAGCCCCTCCGGCGCCTTGCTGGGAGCCGTGAGCGGTACGCCGGCGCCCTTGAAGTCGCCGCCGAGCGTCAGCCGCATCGGGTCCTTCGGTGCGGCGTCCTCGGTGCCGGGCTTCAGCGCCTGGGACGACAAGCCCATCATGTCGGCGAGCCGCCGCGCCTGGTCCGCCTGGTTCGGCGCGTACTCCAGTGTGGTCTTCTTTTGTTTCGGTCCTGTGGCGTTGCCGCCGTTGCTGGATTTCAGAACACCCTCGGTGTTCTGCAGCCAGTTGACGGTCGCCTGCGCGGCTCCCAACGGCCCCCCGCCGTTGAGGATCTCCACGCGCACCTCGGACGGATCGGCCTTCGGCCCCTTCAGCTTGGCCTCTTCCTTGGCCTTCTCCTTCTTCTTCACCTCGGTGAGGGAGTTGTCCGCCCGCATCATCGCGAAGAGCTGCTCGGCGGGGGCCTTGTTGAGCACGACGGTTGCACCGTCGGTGTTGTCGAGCACCGGGACGGTGGCGAAGGTGATGTTCTTGGTGTTGACCTGGCTCAGGTTCTTGCCCAGGTCGCTGAGTTCCTTGATGCCGCCTATGGGCTTGTCGACCGTCAGCGCCTTCGTGGCGGCGGTGGCCAGGTCCCACAGCTTGCCGGCGTCGGTGAGGGTCTCGCTCGACTTCATCTTGCGGATCATCGAACTCAGAAACTGCTGCTGGACCTTGATCCGGTCCAGGTCGCCGCCGAAGCCGACCGAGGAGCGGGTCCGTACGAACGCCAGGGCCTTTTCTCCCTGAATGGTGTGCTTGCCCTTGCTCAGCTTGAGGTGCGACTTGGGGTCGTTGATGTCCTTGGCGAGGCACACGTCGACGCCACCCACCGCGGCCGTCAGCGTCTTGACCGCGTTGAAGTCGGCCATCATGAAGTGGTGCAGCTCGAGCCCCGTGAGTTTCTCGACCGTGAGCATCGTGCAGCCGGGGTCACGACCGCTCTGTCCGAGGCTCTCGTTGAAGCGCGTCTTCTGAGTTCCCGGGATGACCTTCTCCGAGCCGTCCTCCTGCTTGGTCCGGCAGTCGGGTATATCGGTGATCAGGTCACGCGGGATGCTCAGCGCGGTGGCGTTGGTGCGGTCCTCGGAGACGTGGAAGAGGATCGTGGTGTCGGCGTGACCGACGCTGCCCGCGTCGCCGTAGCCCTTGTTGCCCTTGCCCGTACGGACGTCGGTGCCGATCAGGAGGATGTTCATGGGCCCGTCGGGGATGGTGTCCCCGCTGCCGGCGTCGCCGATGTCCACGGTGCTCAGGTTGCCGTTGAAGTGCTCGTAGATGAAGTACGCCCCCGTGCACCCGGCGATCAGCAGGAAGGCCATGACCCCGCCGGTCCAGTGCAGCGCCTTCTTCTTGCCCGTGGGCTTCGGCTTCGGGCGGCGGCGGCTCGTGGTGGGCGGAGGAGTGCCCCGGCCGGCCCGGCGGCTGCGCTGAGGCGGCACCTCGCGGTGGCCCTGTGTGTCCCGTCCGGGCGAAGCGTTGCGAGAGGCTCTTCTGGCGGCCGCACGTTGCTGGGTGGGGGGAGGCGACTGCTCTGCGGAGGGGGTCAGCCGCAGCCGGTAGTCACCGGTGTTGGGGTCGAAGACCCACTGATCGGCGGGGTCGATGTCGCCCGCTCGCCCACGTCCTTGCGCGTCCACGGTTGCTTGTGTCCTCCGTCGGTGCCACGCGGCGCCTCCCCCTCAAGGCGCTCCTTCAGCCGTCCTCGGGTGCTCAACCGACGAGGTCGAGCGCACCGGATCGCTCACCCTATCCGCCCAGTTCAACCTCAAACGACGCCGGTGACAAATTCCACTCCTTACAACTGGGCAATTCATCCCATTCTTTTCAGAACTTTTGTAGTCCTGATGTGACACCTTTGCCCTGACTCATCCACACATGTTCAGAGCTGCGGTGGTCCCGCGGTAGGTGGGGGTCGGCTCGCCGCTGGGGGCGTCCGAGGCGGCGTTCTCGTCCCGGTTCATCGTCTCGAGCTCGCTGTCGGGCGATCTGTGGCCGGCGGCCTCGGCCCGGCGGCTGTGCGGCTCCACCGTCACCTCGAGGTCGTTGCGCAGCAGGTTGAACAGCTGGGCGGCAGCGGGTTGTACGAGTTCGTCCCGGTTTGCGTTGAGTGAGTAGGGGCGGCGCGGCATCGTCAGGAACCGGACCTGATCGGCTGGGACCCCGCGCAGGCTGCGCACCAGCTCGTACAGCTCGCGGAGCGAATCGAGGCCCGGGTCCGTGGTGAGGGAGGAGGTCATGGCGTCCAGCACCGGGTAGAGCTTGGTGGGGTTCAGCAGTACGCCGTCGCTCTGCACCTTCTTCACCAGCGAGCCGAGGAACTGCTGCTGCCGGTCCATGCGCTCGGTGTCGCTGCCGTTGCCGATGCTGTAGCGGGCGCGGACGTAGCCCAGTGCCTGTTCGCCGTCCAGCTTCTGCCGGCCGGCGGGCAGCTCCAGGTGTGCCTCGGCGTCGTCGATCGGGTCCTTCAGGCAGACGTCGACGCCGTCCACGGCGTCCACCATCTTCGTGAAGCCGGCGAAGTCCACGATCATGTGGTGATCGATCCTGATGCCGGTCAGATTCTCCGCGGTACGGATCGTGCAGGCGGGCCCGGCCAGCTCGAACGCGGTGTTGAACTGCGCGAACCGCGGCTCGGTCTCCTTGCCTTCCCGGTTCAGGCAGGCCGGGATGTCGGTCATCAGGTCGCGGGGGATGCTGACGGCGGTGGCGCTCTTCCGGTCCGCTGCGAGGTGCAGCAGGATCGTGGTGTCCGAACGCTGGGTGCCGGTGTCCCGGCCGTACTTGCCGTTGTCGTCGGCCCGGGTGTCGGAGCCGATGAGCAGGATGTTCTCGGCATTGTGGACCATCGACGCGGGGCGCTCGGCCTCGTACCGCTTCAGCTCCTCGGCCGTGCCCGTGTCCGTGGTGATGTTCCCTTCGAGCTTCCGGTACATCATCCAGCCGACTCCGGCCGCCGCGAGCACGGCCAGCGAGACCGCGAGCGCCCCCCACCGCACAGCGCGGCGTCGGGGGCGCTCCGGATCCCGCGGCGTGTCCGGTTCGCTCGGCACGTCCGGCCCCTGGGGTGCATCCGACTCCCGCGGGGCGTCCGCGGCCGCGGACGGGCCGCCCGGCGGATCCGCGGCGGCGGAGTCCCCCTGGGCGTCGGGCGTGCCAGCAGTGTCCGTCACGTGTGGTCCATTCCTCATGGAGTCAGGCGGCGTCTTGGCGAGCGGGCCCGACGGTCACAGGAGCAGACGTTCGAGCCCCTCGCATGGTTGTACGTCAGCGCATCTGATGGTGCGTAGGCGCATCATCGCCTGGGAGCCGTAAAAGGGCCGTCAGATGGCTGTGGCGGTGACCCGTTCGCTCTCCCGCCGCTGGTCCAGCGCCTCCCGGGTGAGTTGTTCGAGGCGCGGGCACAGCACGACGGATCCACCGGCGGCCAGTGGCGCCAGAAGCCCGGCCGACAGACCGTCCCAGGAGTCGTACGGCAGACCGGACAGCAGTCGCGAGACGGGTGTCAGGCCCCGGGTCGCCGCGTCGGCACGCGCCTTCTCCACGGTCTGGGCCGCCGTCAGTTCACCGCTGCCGGCGAAGGCCAGCGCGGGCGCGTCCGGATCCACGGGAGCGTACGGCGCGAAGCGGTCGCCCTGGCTGGGCACTTCGACGGCGTAGTCGATGAAGCCCTGAGGGGGCTGCGGGAACCGTACGCCCAGGGGCCGCAGACTGAGCGCCACGCGCTCCCCGGGACAGGCGCGCGCCTCCTCCAGGGTGTCCGGTCCGCTGACCACCAGATCGGCGGAGGCGGGATCTCCTCCCAGATCCGCGACGACCCCCGTGGAGGAGCAGGCGAGCACCCAGACGGCGGTCTGCCAGTGGGCGGGCAGCAGCAGCGCCAGCCGGTCACCGGGCTGCGCGCCGAGGTCGTCCTGCACGAGATTGGCGGTCTTCGCCACCCAATTGGCGAAGGTGGCCACCGAGAGTTCGACGCGCTCTCCAGTGGCATCGTCGTAATAGGTGACCAGAGGGCGGGCGGGGTCCGCGGAGAGTGCGGATCGCAGCAGGTCCGCGGGGGTGCGATCGGAGGCGTTCACTCGCGCAAGCGTACGCGTCGCGCAGGTTCCCGAAGCGGTCCGCCTACGTCCGCATGGGGGAGCGGCGCCACCGATTCGGCCGACTAACCGTCATGTCATAAATAGACATACTAGTCCCAATATGGCCACGATTTGATACATGCGTGCACTCCTTGCTTCCTCGATCGGCGTGGCCTGCACGGCCGCACTCGCGCTCCCGCTCGCCCTCCCCTCAGGAGCGACCGCCGCACACCTGTCCGCCCACGAAGCGGCGCTGTCGGGCAGCACCCAGTCGCTGCCCCTCGTTCCGCTCCCTGCCTCCGACCGCACCGTGCCCACCGTCCCCGACGCGCAGGGTGCGCAGGGGATCTCCGCGCGGGGCGTCCGGCCCTTCTCGCTCCTCGGTGTCGTGTGGAAAAACCCGGACACCGAATTCCACGGCTCGGTGCAAGTGCGCACCCGGGCCGCCGCCACCGGCAAGTGGTCACCGTGGCGGGGCCTCCAGGCCCACATCGACCACGCCCCCGATCCCAGCTCACCGGAGCGCCGGGAGCGGAAGGCGCGAGGCAGCACCGCCCCGCTGTGGGTCGGCGCCTCGAACGGTGTCGAGGTACGCGCGGTGCCCCAGGTCGCCGGGCAGCGTAGAGGCGCCTTCGCGCTGCCGGCCGGCCTCCGCCTCGAACTCGTCCACCCGGGCGACGGCCCCGAAGGCAAACCCCGAGGCAAATCCGACGGCAAGGTCGAGGGCAAACTCGAAGGAACGCCCGAAGGCAGGCCCTACGACCAGCCCGAAGGCGATCCCGGCGATGAGGGTGAGTCCTCGGGGCGCACCGGCCGCAGTCCCGTCATGACTCCGGAGGAGGCCGCGAGTTCCGCCGTGAACGCTCAGCTGGCCCCCATGGGCGCCAAGGAGATCAAGCCCCTCGGCAAGGCGGAGACCGAGTCCGAGGCGGACTACGGCAAGGGTACGAACGGCCCCCTGGCGGGTCGCCCGTTCATCGGCCCGCGGCCCCGCATCGTCACTCGTGCCGGGTGGGGCGCCGCCGAAACGCTGCGCGACCGCAACTTCCTCTACACCAGAACGGTGAAGGCCGCGTTCATCCACCACAGCGCGACCGGGAACAACTACACCTGCAAGGAAGTTCCGGCCATCCTCCGCGCCATCTACCGTTACCACGTCAAGAGCAGCCGCTGGCGCGACTTCGGCTAC
Organism: Streptomyces sp. KR80; assembly: GCF_052245555.1. Classification (NCBI taxonomy): domain Bacteria; kingdom Bacillati; phylum Actinomycetota; class Actinomycetes; order Kitasatosporales; family Streptomycetaceae; genus Streptomyces; species Streptomyces sp. KR80. The sequence goes on along the minus strand of NZ_JBQQCD010000020.1, from coordinate 26,702 downwards.
AACTTCGCCATCGACAAGTGCGGGACCATCTACGAAGGGCGCGCGGGCGGTGTGGCCAAGCCGGTTCAGGGCGCACATACGCTCGGTTTCAACAGCAACAGTATGGGCATCGCCGTTCTCGGAAGCTTCAGCAAGTCCAGGCCACCCGCTGCGGCGGTGAACTCCATCGCCAAGCTCACCGCCTGGAAGCTGGGTCTGTTCGGTGTCAACCCGCGCGGCAAGACCTCCCTGGTCTCGGCCGGGAGTAACAAGTACAGAACAGGCAGCCACGTCAGATTCAATGTCATTTCCGGGCATCGCGACGGTTTCGTCACCGACTGCCCGGGACGCCACCTCTACAGCAAGCTCTTCTCGACCCGCATGAGTTCGGCGAAGCTCCAGGGCCGCTGACCGATCGCTGCCGCGCCAGTCCACGTCGGCGGCCAGGCGTCTGCATACACTGGCCGCCGACCCGACCGGCCCCGGCAGGAAGCAGAGACGACAAGGTGACAGAAGCGATCCTCCTGGTCGGCGGCAAGGGCACGCGGCTGCGCCCGCTGACGGTGCACACGCCCAAGCCCATGGTTCCCGCGGCCGGCGTGCCGTTCCTCACCCACCAGTTGGCGCGCGCCCGGGCCGCCGGCGTCGAGCACATCGTGCTGGCCACCTCGTATCTCGCCGAGGTGTTCGAGCCGTACTTCGGCGACGGCTCCTCCCTGGGCCTCCATCTGGAGTACGTGACCGAGCGCGAGCCGCTCGGCACCGGCGGAGCGATCCGCAATGTCGCCGCACACCTGCATTCCGGTCCCGAGGAACCGGTGCTCATCTTCAACGGCGACATCCTCACCGGCCTCGACATCCGCTCCCTGGTGGACACGCACCGGACCTCCGGCGCGGACGTCTCGCTCCACCTCACCCGGGTCGAGGACCCGCGCGCGTTCGGCCTCGTCCCCACCGACGCGAGCGGCCGCGTCACCGCCTTTCTCGAGAAGCCCCAGACGCCCGAGGAGATCGTCACCGACCAGATCAACGCAGGTGCCTACGTCTTCAACCGCGCCGTGATCGACGCCATCCCGTCCGGCCGCCCGGTTTCCGTCGAGCGGGAGACCTTCCCCGGCCTCCTCGACGCCGGTGCCCACCTCCAGGGCATGGTCGACTCCACCTACTGGCTGGACCTGGGCACGCCGCAGGCCTTTGTCCGCGGCTCGGCGGATCTGGTGCTCGGCCGCGCTCCTTCCCCGGCGGTGCCCGGCCGCTGCGGCGACCGGCTGATCCTGGACGGCGCCGAGGTCGCTGGCGACGCAAAGCTGACGGGTGGCACGGTCGTCGGCGCGGGAGCACGCATCGGGGCGGGCGCCCGTATCGCCGGATCCACTGTCCTGGAGGGCGCTGTGGTGGAACCCGGCGCGCACATCCAGGACTCCCTGATCGGCGCCGGCGCGCGCATCGGGGCGCGTACGGTCCTGGCGGGCGCGGTCATCGGCGACGGCGCGGTCGTCGGGGCGGACAACGAGCTGCGGGACGGGATCCGCGTGTGGTGCGGGGCTCGGATCCCGGACGCGGCGGTGCGTTTCTCGTCGGACGAGTAGGGCTGGCAACGCATCGACGGCTGCGGGCCTACGCTCGTAGGGCGACCCCGAGGAAGGTCCCTGTGAATCCCGACGCCGACCGCCTGACCCGCGCCACTGTGCGGGGCGGGTATGTGCGCGTTCCCGCGCCCCGGCAGGCGCCTGCCGTGAGCCGCCGCTGGACGCCGCCGGAGCTGTTCGACCTGGGGCTCACCGTCGGGCCGCTGCGGCGCGGCCCCGGCGATCCGGCCTTCCGTGTCACTGCGGACGGCTCGGTGTGGCGCGCCAGCCATACGCCTGTCGGCCCCGGCACCCTGCGGATCGTCCTCCGTGCGGGCGAGATCGAGGCCGAGGCCTGGGGCCCGGGAGCCGACTGGCTGCTCGACCGCCTGCCCGCCGTCCTCGGCGCGTACGACGATCCCTCGGCCTTCATCCCGCGCCACCGCCTCGTGCACGAGATGCATCGCCGCTGTCCGGGCCTGCGCCTCACACGTACGGGACTGGTGCTGGAATCCCTGGTCCCGGCGATTCTCGAACAGAAGGTCACCAGCGACGAGGCGTACCGCGCCTGGCGGCTGCTGCTCCAGCGCCATGGCGAACCGGCGCCCGGCCCGCTCGACCGCCTCCGCGTGACGCCTGACGCGCGGGGCTGGGCCATGATCCCGTCCTGGGAGTGGCACCGCGCGGGCGTCGACGGCAAGCGGGCGGCGACCATCGTCCGCGCGGCCAGAGTGGCGCCCCGCCTCGAAGAAGCGGCCTCGATGGACCTGCCCGCTGCCCTGACCCGGCTCCAGCTCATCCCCGGCATCGGCCCGTGGACGGCGGCGGAGACACTGCAGCGCAGCAACGGAGCGCCCGACGCGATCACGGTGGGGGATCTGCATGTGCCCAAGATCGTCGGCTACGCGCTGACGGGCGAGCGCGGCGCCGACGACGACCGCATGCTGGAGCTTCTGGCGCCGTACGAGGGCCAACGCCACCGTGCCTGCCGCCTGATCCTGCTATCCGGCCGCACCCCACCCCGTAGGGCGCCGCGCTTCTCGCCGAACGACATCCGGGTGATCTGACGTCGGATCACCGTCGGTCGTCGATCGTGAGGAGCGAGCGGCCCGGCCTGACGCGCGTCGCGCTACCGCACCTCGATGAAGGCATCAGCGCTCCGTGCAGCCCTCGGCAGCGGCGAAACCGCCGCGTGCCCGACCGCCACCGCTCCCATCGGATCCCAGTTCCCGGGCAGCCCCAGCACGTCCCGCACGACGTCGCGGCAGAACATCGTCGACGACACCCACGCCGACCCCAGCCGCTCGCCCGCCAGCGCCACGAGCAGATTCTGAACGCCCGCGCCGGCCGCGACCACGAACATCTCCCGCTCCGCCGCCGCCCGGCGCACGTCGGGATACGTGTGCGCCCCGTCCGCGACCAGACACGGCACCACCAAGTACGGTGCGCGTCGCAGCACCTCGCCCCGCCGTACCCGCTTGGCGATGCTCTCCTCCGACAGGCCGTCGCCCCGGAGGTCCGCGACCCACGCGTCGCGCATCGCATCCAGCAGCCGCTGCCGTGAGTCCGCCGACTCGAGCAGCACGAACCGCCACGGCGTCGTGTGATGCGGCGCCGGAGCGGTCACCGCGGCCGCGACCGCCCGCCGTACGGCCTGAGCGTCCACGGGCTCGTCCGTGAACTCCCGGACCGTGCGCCGCAGGGTGACCGCCTCTCGAATGGCCTCCGAGGTCCCCAGCCGGAACATATCGTCGGCAGGGGCGCGTACGATCGCCCGCGCGCCCTCGCCGTGCGCCTCCTCGACGACGTGTGGCAGTCCGCGGACGACGGCGACCGGCAGCCCGTCCGCCTTGCCCTTCGCCAGGTCGCCGACCGCGGCCAGTTCATCGGCGGTCGCGACGACGGTCATGCTCAGTGGGTTGCCCTGGGCATCCGTGCCGCCGCGCAGATCGTCGAGAACGCGGACGCCGGCCGCGCCGATGGCCACATCGGTCAGCCCGTTGCGCCAGGGCCTGCCGAAGGTGTCGGTCACCACCACCCCGATGTCGACGCCCAGCAGGTCCCGTAGCCCCACGCGGATCCGCCGCGCCGAGGCGTCCGGGTCCTCGGGCAGCAACAACACCGTTCCCGCCGGAGTGTTGGACGCGTCCACCCCGGCGGCCGCCATGACGAAACCGTGCCGGGTCTCGACGATCCGCGTCGGCCCGCGCCGCGCCACGACCCGTACCGACTCGGCGTCGATCGCCGCCTCGCGGTCGTGAGCCCCGACGAGCCGCCCTTCCGCCTTGGAGACGATCTTCGAGGTCACCAGCAGGACGTCACCGTGGGCCAGACCGGGCAGCCCGCAGCTGGTCGCCGCGTCGGCGATCAGCTTGGCGAGGTCGTCCCCCGCCACCACCTCCGGCATCCCGGGCAGCGCCCACACCTGGTACGCCGGTACGTCGTACGAGGACCGGGCCGTCATGCCCGTACCTCCTCGGCCAGGGTGAGTGCCTCGGCCGCCATCCGCGCCGCCGCCTCGACGTCCGTCATCATCAGCGGCACCGCCTTGGAGCGGATGCCCGCGGTGTCGATCCGGGGCACGGCGGCGGCGTCCACGGTGTCGACGAGCCAGCCGTCGAGCAGCCCCGACCCGTAGTGCTCTGCGACGGCCGTGGCCGTGGCCTCCACGCCCACCGCGGCCAGCACCTTGTCGGCCATGCCCCGCACGGGCGCGTCACCCACGATGGGGGAGAGGCCGACGACCGGTACTCCGGCATCGGCGATCGCCTCGCGCACTCCGGGGACGGCGAGGATCGTGCCGATGCTCACCACCGGGTTGGACGGGGGGAAGAGCACGACATCGGCCTCGGCGATCGCTTCGAGCACGCCGGGCGCGGGCTTGGACTGGTCCGCACCGACCGGGACGACGGCATGTGCCGGCACGGATGCCCGGAGCCGTACCCAGTACTCCTGGAAGTGCACGGCCTTGCGGCCACCGCCTTCGCCCGCGGCGGGATCGCCGATGTCCGCCGTGTCGATGAGGACATGCGTCTCGACCCGGTCGTCGGTCATCGGCAGCAGCCGCACCCCCGGCTTCCACCGGTCGCAGAGCGCTTCGGTGACCGTGCTGAGCGGGTAGCCGGCGCTCATCATCTGGCTGCGCACGATGTGCGTGGCGAAGTCCCGGTCGCCGAGCCCGAACCACTCGGGGCCCACGCCGTACGCCGCCAACTCCTCCTTGACGGTGAAGGACTCGCCGGCCCGGCCCCAGCCCTGTTCCTCGTTGATGCCGCCGCCGAGCGTGTACATCACAGTGTCGAGATCGGGACAGACCTTCAGCCCGAAGAGATGGATGTCGTCGCCGGTGTTGCCGATGACGGTGATGTCCGCGTCGGGAGCGGCCGACTTCAGACCGCGGAGGAAACGGGCGCCGCCGATGCCGCCGGCCAGAACCACAATGCGCATAGGGGCAAGTGTGTCAGCCGAAGTCCCTCAGCTGCCGCTGGGTGGGGGTATCCCCAGCGATAGCTGGGGGTACGCCCCCAGTTCCTTTGAGGGCGGGCTCGTCAGGCGCGGGCGCTCTGCAGGACGTCCGTCCTGCACTGGGCGGTGTGCATGGTCATCTCGGTCAGCCCCGGGAAGTAGACGTGCAGGCTGACGGCCGGGAGGAGACTGTCGTTGACGACCTCGTGGACGTAACCCGGTGCGAAGACGCGTTGCATGCCCGCGCCGAGCGCGCGGCGTGCGCCCGGCGCGTCCCCTGCGCCCGCCGTGTGCTCCGTCAACTCGCCGTCGAGAACGGTCAGTACGCCGGAGGAGCGGCCGTGATCGTGCAGCCCGCTGCCCTGGCCTGGAACCCAACTGAGCAGCCAGACCTCGTAGCCGGGGCCGGTGCGCAGCCGGTGGTACCACCGGCTGGTGGCGTCGTACTCGACGAGGTGCTCCCAGCTCGCGCGGTCGGCAGCGATGGTGCGGGCCAGGCCGGCGAACTCGGCGACGGTACGGGGGTGTGGGGAGACGGGCGGCAGCAGGTGCGGGATGGCGAGCGGATCGCCGGCGATCTGGACGTCGCTGTTCATGTGCGGGAGGTTTCCTCGGCAGAAGGTCTTGGGCACAGATGGCTGGAGCTCGAGGGCATCAACAGCTGGAACAGCGACAGTGAGCCTGCACAGCGCAGCGGAACCCGCGGGGGCGGGTCCGGAAAGAAGGCGCGTGCGTCACTGGCATGCCCCTAAGAACAGCGGTTCCCCTGCGTCGTGTCAACCTGGCGCCCACTTTGGTGGAGATGTTTCACCTCATCCGGTTGCCGTGGGTGCTGAAAGGTTTGTGCGCGGTGGCTCGCGGCAAGGGGGGCGGAGCGGCTGGTCCGTTGGGCGCGCGGCGGTTCATTGGCGATCACCGTTGCCTTGTCGTGACCGGATTGTGATCCACTCCGCTTCCGTGATCAAATTGCAACTGAAGGCGGGGCGGTGGCGTCGTTCTCCGTATGAAGCGGATCGCCGGTGGCTCCATGCGGTCTGTCATGGTTAATGACGATTTGAACACTTTCCGCTCGGCCTTGGTTCCGCAGAGTGAATAAGGAGCCCAATAGCAGATCTCGGCTTGACTGGCCTGGATCGGCGCACTTGTAATTTCACTCGTGTCGTTCAGCCGTCATCGGTAACGGCAGCATCACGGGGACGCAAAGACTGACGAGGGGCGCACATGACCGAGCTGTTCCAGCAACTGCTGGTCGAGGAGGCGGACGAGGAGCTCGGGTGGCAGGAGCGCGCGCTGTGCGCCCAGACCGACCCCGAGTCGTTCTTCCCGGAGAAGGGGGGATCCACCCGGGAGGCCAAGAAGGTCTGCCTGGCGTGCGAAGTCCGCTCCGAGTGCCTGGAGTACGCCCTCGCCAACGACGAGCGGTTCGGCATCTGGGGCGGCCTGTCCGAGCGTGAGCGCCGACGCTTGAAGAAGGCCGCCGTCTGAGGCCTCCGCGCCTGAAGCGGGCCGTCGTTCGAATCCCGCCTGTCCGAAAGTCGCCCACAAGCGGTCGTTTCGGTCATCACCCGACATAATTTCGGTCCGCCTCTTGACCCGTCCGGGCAGGAGGCGGACCGCTGTGCACACGCCGGTCGGCGATCATGGCCGAGCCGTTAGTGTGGGGGGCCGGTCCATGAGATGCCAACGCCCCCGCGGGGCGCGCATGTCAACCGCAGACCACACGCAGTCAGCACAGCAGTCTTCCGGGGGCTCCAATCCACGGCGGTTCCACCGCAGGCCCCCGTACCCCGTCGGAGGGCCCGTCCTCGATGTCCGTGCACAGTCACTCGGCAGCCCCGTACGACGCCGCCACGCCCGAGTTCGCGCGGCACGTCGTCACTGCCGTGCTCGTCTCCCACGACGGCGCCCGCTGGCTGCCTCGGGCACTGACCGGCCTGCTGGGCCAGGAGCGCCCCGTCCAGAACGTCATCGCCGCCGACACCGGCAGCGCCGACGAATCCGCGGCCCTCCTCACGGACGCGCTGGGCGCCGAGCGCGTCCTGCACCTCGCCCGCCGCAGCGGCTTCGGCACCGCGGTCGAGGAGGCCGTCCGTACCGCACCGGTGCTCACCCCCGACGACCTGCCGTACCTCAAGCGCCCCAGCGGCTGGGACCCCGTCACGCGCAGCTGGCGCGACGAGACGTACGACCTGCCGGAGCTGCCGCACGGCGAGCCCGTCCAGTGGCTGTGGCTGCTGCACGACGACTGTGCGCCCGAGCCAGACGCACTCGCCGAACTGCTGCGCGTGGTCGACGCCAGCCCGTCCGTGGCCGTCGTCGGCCCCAAACTGCGCAGCTGGTACGACCGCCGGCAGTTGCTCGAGGTCGGCGTCTCCATCGCCAACAGCGGCCGCCGCTGGACCGGGCTGGAGCGGCGCGAGCAGGACCAGGGCCAGCACGACCAGGTCAGGCCGGTCCTCTCCGTCTCCACGGCCGGGATGCTGATTCGGCGCGACGTCTGGGAGGAGCTCGGCGGCTTCGACCGGCGGCTGCCGCTCATGCGCGACGACGTCGACCTGTGCTGGCGCGCCCAGGCAGCCGGGCACCGGGTCCTGATCGCCCCCGACGCCGTGCTCCGGCACGCGGAGGCGGCGTCCCGGGAGCGCCGCCCCATCGACTGTGCAGGGCGATTCGCTGCTGATCCCCACCGGGTCGACAAGGCGGGCGCCGTCTACACGATGCTCGTCAACAGTCGCCTTGCCGTCCTGCCGTACGTCCTGCTCCGACTCCTCCTCGGCACCCTGCTGCGCACCCTGGCCTATCTGGTGGGCAAGGTGCCGGGCCAGGCACTGGACGAGGTGGCCGGACTGTTCGGTGTGTTGCTCAGACCCGGGCGGATCCTGGGGGCCCGTAGACGGCGCGGCCGACCGGTGGTGGAGGCGAGCGAGCTGCGGCCGCTGTTCCCGCCGCCCGGTGCCACGGTACGGGCCACGTTCGAGCAGGTCATGGGGAACTTCGGCGGGCGGTCCGAGCCCGAACTGGCGTCCGCCGGGCGGCACGGAGTGGTTGAGTCGGGGCCTGGCGGTGACGATGCGGACTTCCTGGAGATCGAGCAGTTCGCCCGGCTGAAGCGGATCGGGCGCAAGCCGGGGCCGGTGCTCTTCCTCGTTCTGCTGCTCGTCTCGCTCATCGCCTGCCGCGGCCTGCTGGGGCCGGGCGCCCTGTCCGGTGGAGCGCTGCTGCCCGCCCCGGGCGACGCCTTCGACCTGTGGGAGCGGTACACCTCCGGCTGGCACCCCGTCGGGGTGGGCGGCACGGAATCGGCACCGCCCTATCTCGCGGTCGTCGCGTCGCTGGCGACGGTGTTGTTCGGCAGCACCGGCCTCGCCATCACCGTGATGCTGGTCTGCTCGGTACCGCTCGCGGGACTCACCGCGTACTTCGTCTCCCGGCCGCTCGTCGACTCCCGGCTGCTCCGGGCTTGGGGCGGCGTGGCGTACGCCTTCCTGCCGGCCGCGACCGGTGCGCTGGCGGGCGGCCGGCTGGGCACCGCCGTCCTCGCCGTGCTGCTGCCGCTGCTGGCCCGCACGGGAGTGGCGGTGAGCGGACTGCGGCTCAAACGGCCGGCCGGGCCAGCAGGCGCGGAAGGGGGCGCGCGGCCGAGCTGGCGCGCCGTATGGGCGTACGCACTCCTGCTGAGCCTCGCGACCGCCTTCACCCCCATCGTCTGGCCGATCGCCCTGGTCCTGGGCCTCGCCGTCATCGTGGTGCGGGCCCGGCAGCAGTACCAGACCGCAGCCTATGGGGTGCGCTTCCTCGTCGCGCTCGTGACGCCGATGGTCCTGCTGGCCCCCTGGTCGCTGTCACTGCTCACCGGTCCGTCCGCGTTCCTCCGCGAGGCCGGACTGCCGTACGGTGCCGGCGCCGCGTCCGGGTTCGACCTGCTGACGCTCAGCCCGGGTGGCCCCAAGGCCACGGGTGGGCTGCTGATGATCGGCATCGTGCTGGCCGGTCTCGCCGCCCTCCTGCGCGGGGAGCGGCAGCAGGCCGTTCGCACGGCGTGGGTGGTGGCCCTCACCGGGCTGTTCTTCGCGGCCCTGGCCAACGGCTCGGCCTGGGCCGGGCCCGCCACCCTCGTCTACGGCCTCGCGCTGATCTCCGCCGCCGCGGTCGGGGCCGAGGACGCGCGTGAACGCGTCGCGGCGCAGAACTTCGGCTGGCGCCAGCCCCTCGCGGGCCTCGTCGCCCTCGCGGCCGCCGCGGCCCCGCTGCTCGCCGCCCTCGGCTGGATGGTCAGCGGCGCCGACGGGCCGGTCGAACGGCGCGATCCGGTGCAGGTCCCGGCGTTCGTTGCCGAGGAGGGCGCCACGCGCGACCAGGCTCGCACGCTCGTCCTCGGCAGTGACCAGGCGGCCGAGGTGTCGTACTCGCTCGTCCGGGGCTCGGGTGCCCGCATGGGCGATGCGGAGCTGGCCGCCGCGGGCGGCGGTGACAGCCATCTGGAAGGCGTCGTCGCCAACCTCGTCGCCGGTTCCGGCGCGGACCAGACCAGCCAGCTCGGCGGCTACGGCGTGCGCTATGTGCTCGTCCGGGACGGCGCGCCCCGCGACATGAGCCGGGTGCTCGATGCCACACCCGGCCTGACCCGCCTCAGCCAGGAGGACGGCAGCGCGTTGTGGCGGGTGGACCAGCGAGTGGCCCGCGCCACGATCGTGCCGCCCGAGACGGAGGAGGGTGCTCGGGCCGGGGCGGCGGGCGCGGCGGTAGCACCGGTGCCGGTGGCCGCCAAGCCGGTCGAGGTGCACACCGACCTCTCGGACGGTCCGGAGGGACGGGTCCTGCGGATCGCGGACCGGGCGGCGCCCGGCTGGCAGGCCACCCTCGACGGCGCACCGCTCACCCCGACGACGGTCGACGGCTGGGCCCAGGGCTTCGAACTGCCCCCGAACGGCGGCCAGTTGGACGTCACGTACGAGACCCCGGTCACGCATACCGCCTGGCTCTGGATCCAGGGGTTCCTCGCCCTCGTGGTGCTGGTCATGGCGCTGCCCGGCCGGCGCAGGGACATCGACGACGACCTTCCGGAGCCGGAGGCCGTGGGCGCCGAGGCGGCCGTGGGCGAGGGTCGGCGGGCCCGCAGGCTCCGGGCCGCCGCGGAGGCGGACCAGGCCGCCCAGCAGGGCGGGCGCGGCGGTCGTCCGGGCGGGGAGCGGCAGGACGAGCCGGGCGAAGGGGCGGCGCCCGGCGCGCAGCCTCCGCCAGGCCAGGTCCCGGAGCAGGAACAGGACGTGTTCGCGGCTGTGCCGCACCAGCAGCCGTACGGGGAGTGGGAGACCCAGGCACACCCGGGCCCCGACAACGGGCAGTACCAGGGCAGCTATCGGGACCAATACCAGGACCAATACGAGGACCAGTACCAGGGCCAGTACCCGGACCAGGACCAGTACGCGGGCTCGTACCAGTCCCCCTACCCGGGCCAGTACCAGGGCGAGCAGTACCCGGCCGACGCCTACCAGGCCGACCAGTACGGCGGCCAGTACGCCGACCCGTACGGCTACACCGGGCAGCAGCCCTACCCCGACGGCAGCTACCCGGCAGAGGGCGACACCACGTACGGGGAGGGCGCCCGGCCCGGCCCCCGCCGCGACGGGAGCGAGCAGCAGTGAACCGCACGACCCAGTCCCTGATCGGCGCCGCCGCGGCGCTGGCCGCGATCACGTCCCTCGCCGCCCTCACCGGTCCGGACGCCTCGTCGGGCTCGGCGGCGACCGCCGAGCGCCTGCCCGTCGAGCGGTCCACGCTGCTGTGCCCGGCCCCCAGCTCGTCCGACCTCGCGGAGACCGCGTATACCTCTTTCACTCCGAAGAGTGAGGTTACGAGCGCGGCGGGCCAGAAGAGCAGTGCCGACCTTCTTCCCGCGTCCCGCGGCGTCGACGGGGCGGAAGATCCCGGCGCCGGGGAGCGTGACGGCAAGGGGGCGAAGGACGACAAGGACAGCAGGAGGGGCAAGCGAGACGGGAAGGATGCCCGGGCGGGCGCGGGAGAGCGTGCCGGCAAGCCGGTCGTGGCCCTGAAGACGCCCGGTACGCCCGCCACGGCTACCACGTCCAATGCCGAGGCCCCGGCTCTGATCGGCACCGCCGAAGGCTCCCTCGCATCCGGCTGGAGCGCTCAGCAGACCACGGTGATCGGAGTGGGCAGGGGGCGCGGCGTGCACGGCGTGGCCTGCACGGCGCCGGACACGGAGTTCTGGTTCCCCGGCGTCAGCACCGGCGAGCAGCGCCACGACTACATTCACGTCAGCAATCCCGACAACGCCGCGGCCGTAGTCGATCTCGAGATGTACGGCAAGGGCGGGCTGTTGAAGACCACGGCGGGCGAGGGCATCACGGTTCCGGCCCGCTCCAGCGTCCCGGTGCTGCTGTCCACCCTCACCACCGAGCCGGCCGACGACGCCACCCTGCACGTCGTGGCCCGGGCGGGCCGCGTGGGCGCCTCCGTACAGGCCGCGGACAGCCGGGTCGGCGGTGACTGGATGCCGGCCGCCGCCGACCCGAGCGGTGCCGCCGTGCTCCCCGGTATCCCCAAGGACGCCACGTCCGTACGGCTCGTCGCGATGGCCACCGGCGACGACGACGCCGATCTGAAGGTGCGGCTCGCGGGACCGTCTGCCCAGATCACCCCGGCAGGTCACGAGACGCTGAATGTGAAGAGCGGCCTGACGACGGTCGTCGATCTCGGTGACGTCACCAAAGGCGAGCCGGGCTCGCTTCTGCTGGCGCCCGCGGAGGGCAGTGAGCCGGCGCCCTTCGTCGCGGCGCTGCGGGTCACCCGCGGCAAGGGGGGCAAGCAGGAGACGGCCTTCATCCCGGCCACAGGCGCGATCGAGGCGCAGGCCACCGCCGCCGACAACCGGGCCAAGGGCTCTGTCCTCTCGCTGGTGGCGCCGGGCGAGACGGCGAAGGTCAAGGTCGTCTCCTCGGCGGGGAGCGGGGGTGGGACCGCCGCCGGTAAGACGTACACGGTCAAGGGCGGTACGACCCTGGCTGTGACGCCTCCGGTGCCTTCAGGAGTCAAGGGCAGCTACGCGGTCACGGTCGTACGGCAGTCCGGCGGGTCCGTGCACGGGTCGCGGATGCTCGAACTCCCGCGGGGCGGCGTGCCGATGTTCACCGTCCAGAACTTGCCGGACGACCGGGGGACGGTCGCTGTTCCGGAGGCCACGCAGGATCTGTCGCTGCTGACCGAATGAGCGGTCGACGGTCCCCGGCTGACGCTCGGGTGTCCCGCGCGGTCCGGCGGACCGGCCCTCCCGAGCGCTCCGACCTCTCGCGCGGCATCCACGCGCGCGTGGAGCCGGTCTCAGTCCTGCCCGTACCGCGGATCGACGGATTCCGGTGCCAGGCCCAGCAGTTCGGCGACCTGCTCGACGACGATCTCGTGAACGAGCAGTGCGCGCTCGTCGCGGCTCTTGGTGCGGATCTCCACGGGCCGTCGGTAGATCACGATCCGGGCGGGCCGGCCGCTGCGCGCCGCGACGAGCTTCCCGAGCGGTACCGCCCCGTCATCCCAGGCCCCCGCCTTGTCCTTGTCGTCCGCCCCGCCCGGCGGGGGCACTTCGCGCACCGTGAACTCCACATCCGACAGCTGCGGCCAGCGCCGCTCCAGTCGCTCGGCGGAGTCGTGCACAAGATCGACGAACGCCTCCGCCCTGCTGGCCGCCAACGGCACCTGCGGCGGGGCGATCGGCCCGCGCATGCCGCGTCCATGCCGGTCACGGCGTCGGGGCCGGGGCTCGGAGGGGCGGGGGGTAACGGGGTTGTCCATCACCCCTGAGAGTAACCGCCCGACCGGTCCGGGACGCACCGAAGCGGGCCGGTCACTGCCTGCGATGTCGAAGGATGAACATTCCAGCCATAATTCCGCCCGATTCGGCGCAGCATTGAGACCGCCGATCTCCAGACGAATGACGCCTTTTGGACCCAGTGGTGACCGGATCCATGGTCGCCCGCTCGCTCGACCTCCTGTCCCCACGCAGGTCAGCCCGGGGTTTCGCAGGTCAGACGCATGGTGGCGGCGCAAACGACACGGCGGAGTGACGTCGTGGAGAGTCGTCGCGGCCCGCTCAAGAGTGCGGTACCGTCCAACGTCGTGAGCCCTGTACGTCGCTGTTCGCGCACTGCGTGCGGCCGCCCCGCCGTCGCGACGCTGACGTACGTCTACGCGGACTCGACCGCAGTCCTCGGACCACTCGCCACCTACGCCGAGCCGCACTGTTACGACTTGTGCGCCGAGCACTCCGAACGCCTCACCGCGCCGCGCGGCTGGGATGTCGTACGCCTCGCCGTCGACTCCGGTCCCGCCCGCCCCAGCAGTGACGATCTCGAGGCGCTCGCCAACGCCGTACGCGAGGCGGCCAGGCCCCAGGAGCGAGCCGCGGGCGCCGTCGGTCACAGCGGCCGGAACGCGGATCCGATGGAGGTCGCCCGGCGTGGTCACCTCCGCGTGCTGCGCTCGCCCGAGCCCTGAACCCATCGCTCCCGTACCGCCGTCGGCGCGGAATCCGCGACCGTGCTCCACGCACCCGTACCCGGCCGTCCGTCCTTGATCGCTCCGTCCCGCCCGGCGTGTCATCGGTGTGTCATCGACGCCGGGTACTGTGCCTTCCGTGGGGGCCAACCCCGGGACCGACCAGGACTCCAGGAGGCGTGCAAGGTGCCCGACTTGTCGCAGATCGTTAAGGCTTACGACGTGCGCGGTGTGGTCCCGGACCAGTGGGACGAGTCCCTCGCCGAGCTCTTCGGCGCCGCCTTCGCGGAGGTGACCGGCGCGACCGCGATCGTCGTCGGTCATGACATGCGGCCCTCCTCCCCCGGGCTGTCGCGGGCCTTCGGCCGCGGCGCGGCCAGGCGCGGGGTGGACGTGACCGAGATCGGCCTGTGCTCCACCGACCAGTTGTACTTCGCCAGCGGTCAACTCGGTCTGCCGGGTGCGATGTTCACTGCCAGCCACAACCCCGCGCAGTACAACGGCATCAAGATGTGCCGGGCCGGCGCCGCCCCGGTCGGCCAGGACAGCGGACTCGCCGAGATCCGCTCGCTGGTGGAACGGTGGGCCGGGTCCGGGGTCCCCGAGCCCGCTGCCACTCCGGGCACGATCAGCCGGCGCGACGTTCTCGCCGACTACGCCGACCACCTCCGTTCGCTGGTCGACCTCACCGCGATCCGCCCGCTCAAGGTCGTCGTCGACGCGGGCAACGGCATGGGCGGCCACACCGTCCCCTCCGTCTTCGACGCGCTGCCGATCGACCTCGTACCGCTGTACTTCGAGCTCGACGGCACCTTCCCGAACCACGAGGCCAACCCGCTCGACCCGCGGAACATCGTCGACCTCCAGGCAAAGGTCCGCGAGACCGGGGCCGACATCGGCCTCGCGTTCGACGGTGACGCCGACCGCTGCTTCGTCGTCGACGAGAAGGGCGAGCCAGTCAGCCCCTCCGCGATCACCGCACTCGTCGCCGCCCGAGAGCTGGCCAAGCACGGCGGTGGCACGGTCATCCACAACTGCATCACCTCGTGGTCGGTCCCCGAGGTCGTCAAGGAGCAGGGCGGCACCCCGGTCCGTACGCGCGTGGGGCACTCCTTCATCAAGGAGGAGATGGCCCGCACCGGCGCGATCTTCGGCGGCGAACACTCCGCGCACTACTACTTCCGCGACTTCTGGAACGCCGACACCGGCATGCTCGCGGCACTTCATGTGCTCGCTGCGCTCGGTGGCCAGGCCGGGCCGCTGTCCGCGCTCGTGGCGCAGTACGACCGCTATGCCGCCTCCGGGGAGATCAACAGCACCGTCGCCGACCAGGTCGGCCGGGCCGCGGCCGTCAAAGCGACGTACGAGGGCCGCGACGACGTCGAGCTCGACGAACTCGACGGGCTGACGGTGACCGCGGCCGACTGGTGGTTCAACCTCCGCCCCTCGAACACCGAGCCCCTGCTGCGGCTCAACGTCGAGGCCCGGGACCGGACCACGGTCGACAAGATCCGCGACGAGGTGCTCGCCATCGTCCGTGCCTGACGGCTGAATCCGGCGCCCGGAAGTGCCTCGGGGCGGGCCGCACCCTGTGGTTGTGCCCAGAGATGCCGTGGCCAGGGATACCAGGGCCAGGGATACGGGATCCCGAGCCCGGGCCCCGCGAAGGCCGGATGACCTGCCGTGCCGCCCCACGGGGCCGCCCGGCGGTACGCTGGCCAGGCTGAACACTCCTTCCTCACCCCTCAGTGGGGGAGGGCCCACGCGAAGGGAACCCCATGCCGCTCGAAGCCGGTCTCCTGGAGATCCTCGCCTGCCCGGCGTGCCACGCCCCGCTCCGTGAGGCCTTCGCCACCGACACCGGGGCCGCGACCGGTACGGCCGCCGACACCGGTGCCGAGCCCACTGAGCTGGTGTGCACCGGAGCGGACTGCGGCCTGGCCTACCCCATCCGCGACGGCATCCCCGTCCTACTTGTCGACGAGGCCCGCCGCCCGGCCTGACCGCGGCGGCAAGGCCCCGGAGATCGAGCGGAATCCCCAGTCGGCCATCAGCCCACCCGGCGATCGGAGGCCCCAGAACGATGCTCGACGAGTCGCTGCTCGACGCCCCCGAGGCTCTGGCCCGAAGCGACGCCTCTCGCGGCCTTCTGCGCGGCGCCGCCGAATCCGGCGCCCGCGTCCGTACGGCTGCCCGTGCCGCAGCCGAGTCGGGACTGTCGGACCTCAAGCCGGACGGGCGCCCCCGCGCGCTGCTGGTCGCCGGCTCCGGTCCGACCACCGGCTGCATCGCCGACCTGCTGTCCGCCCTGGGCAACGGCAACATCCCGGTCAGCCTGATCCGCCCGACCGGTGCCCTGGCCGTACCCGGCGCCCTGCTGTGGACCCTTCCCGGCTGGGCCGGCCCCCTCGACCTGCTTCTCATCCTCACCACCGACGGCACCGAGCCGGGCCTGCCCGCCCTCGTCGAGCAGGCGTACCGGCGCGGCTGCTCCGTCGTCACCATCACCCCGCCTCGCTCCCCGCTCGTCGAAGCGGCCGGCGGGCGGAACGGGCTGGTGGTGCCACTGGTTCCGGCGCCCTACGAGGAGGCCCCCGAGGACCAGCCGCTCCCGTCCATCGGCCTGCGGCCCGCACCCGGCCACGAGGAGCCTCCCGGCACCCTGTGGGCGCTGCTCACCCCGCTGCTCGTGCTCATCGACCGGATCGGCCTGTTCTCGGCGCCGACGCACGCGATCCAGTCGGTGGCCGACCGCCTCGACCGGTCCGCGGAGCGATGCGGCCCGGCCATCGCCACCTACAGCAACCCGGCCAAAACCCTCGCGGCCGAGCTCGCCGACGCCCTGCCGCTGCTGTGGAGCGAAGGCCCCCTCGCCGGCGCCGCCGCCCGGCACTTCGCGAGGGTGCTGGCGTCCGTGGCCGGCCGCCCCGCTCTCGCCGCCGAGCTCCCCGAGGCACTGGCCGCGCACCGCACGCTGCTCTCCGGGGCCTTCGCCGCCGGGGCCGACCCGGAGGACTTCTTCCGTGACCGCGTCGAGGACCCCCAAGCGCTGCACGCGCGCGTGGTCCTGCTTCGCGAACGGTCCCAGCTGGGCGGTCACTCGCCGACGCCCGCCGCCCGTGAGCTCGCGCTCGGGCACGACACGCCCGTCAGCGAACTCGAACCATCGGGTGGCAGCTCCCTCGAAGCCGTCGCGGAACTGCTCGCCATCACGGATTTCGCCGCCGTTTACCTGGCGCTCGCCTCGGGAGAGAGAACATGAGCAGTCGCTGCCGCGGGTAGCCCGCCACCGTGCCCGTGTCCCGCACGCCCGCCGCCCCGGCGGCGCACCCCCACACCGCGGCGCGCGCAGCACCCGCGCCACCCCTCGTACGACAGTCAGGAACCGCACCGCATGGACCGCCTCGCCAACACCGTGCGCCCCTACGCCTGGGGCTCCACCACCGCCATCCCCGAGCTGCTCCGCACCGAGCCGACCGGTGAACCGCAGGCAGAGCTGTGGATGGGCGCGCACCCCGGGGCGCCCTCCCGGATCGACCGGGGCGGCGGGCTGGTGGCCCTGTCCGATGTGATCGAGGCCGACCCGGTGGGTGAGCTGGGTCAGGCCACGGTCGACCGCTTCGGGCCGCGGCTGCCGTTCCTTCTCAAGGTCCTCGCGGCGGCCTCCCCGCTGTCCTTGCAGGTGCATCCCGACCTCGCGCAGGCCGGGACGGGCTTCGCAGCCGAGGAGGACCGGGGTGTCCCGAACGACGCCCCGCACCGGAACTACAAGGACACGAACCACAAGCCCGAACTGATCTGTGCCCTCACGCCCTTCGACGGGCTGTGCGGCTTCCGCCACGAGGCGGAGGCGGCCGAACTGCTGGCGGGGCTGGAGGTCGACTCCCTCAAGCCGTACGTGGACATCCTGCACGCGCGCCCGGAGTCGGACGCCCTGCGGGAGGTTCTCACCGCGGTCCTCACCGCAGATCGGTCGGCGATGGCCGAGACCGTCGAGCACGCCGCGACGGCCGCCGAGCGACTGGCCGACGTGCCGGGCCCGCACCAGGACGCGTACGCCGCCTACGCCTCCATCGCCCGGCACTACCCCGGCGACCCCGGAGTGATCGCGGCCATGCTGCTCAACTACGTACGGCTGCAGCCCGGCGAGGCGCTCTTCCTCGGCGCGGGCGTCCCCCACGCCTATCTGAACGGCCTCGGCGTCGAGATCATGGCCAACTCCGACAACGTGCTGCGCTGCGGCCTCACCCCCAAGCACGTCGACGTGCCGGAGTTGCTGCGCATCGTCCGATTCGAGCCGACCGCGCCCGGTGTGCTGCGCCCCGAAGCGGTGGCGGGCGAGGAGAGGTACGAGACTCCGATCGACGAGTTCCGGCTGTCCCGGTACGTACTGGCCGAGGGCACGAAACCGGTCCGGCTCGGGGCTGCGGCGCCGCAGGTCCTGCTGTGCACGGCCGGTGCCGCTGTGCTGAGCCGCGGCGCCGAGGAACTGCGGCTCGTGCAGGGCGAGTCGGCCTTCGTCCCGGCGGGCGAGACGATCACCCTGTTCGGCGGAGGCACGTTCTTCCGTGCGACGGTGGCGGTCTGAGGCGGTCGGTGAGGTCACCTCTGGTGGCACCCCAGCGGTAGCTGGGAGGTGCCCCCAAGGGGAGGGCCTGACGCGGCCGACCGAGCGGCGGGCTGCAACAATGTCCGCCCAGTAAAGGGAGAGTCAAGACTCCCAGGTCGACGGAAGGGACACTCGGCACTCATGAGTGCAACAGGCGGAACCAGGGCGATCGTCGCGGCGCTCTGCGCCAACCTGGCCATCGCGGCAGCGAAGTTCGTGGCGTTCGCCTTCAGTGGCTCGTCGTCGATGCTGGCCGAAAGCGTGCACTCGATCGCCGACTCCGGCAACCAGGGGCTGCTGCTGCTCGGCGGCAAGCGGGCCCAGCGCGAGGCGACTCCCCAGCATCCCTTCGGGTACGGCCGCGAGCGCTACATCTACGCCTTTCTCGTCTCGATCGTGCTCTTCTCGGTCGGCGGCATGTTCGCGATCTACGAGGGCTACGAGAAGATCAAGCACCCGCACGAGATCGAGGACTGGTACTGGCCGATCGGCGTCCTGGTCTTCGCGATCATCGCCGAGGCCTTCTCGTTCCGTACGGCGATCAAGGAGTCCAACGAGCTGCGTGGCAAGCAGTCGTGGACCCAGTTCGTACGGCATGCCAAGGCTCCCGAGCTGCCCGTCGTGCTGCTGGAGGACCTCGGTGCCCTCGTCGGTCTGATCCTCGCGCTCGTCGGCGTCAGCCTCGCCATCGCCACCGGCGACGGCCTCTGGGACGGCATCGGCACCCTGTGCATCGGCGTCCTGCTGATCCTGATCGCGATCGTGCTGGCGGCGGAGACGAAGTCGCTGCTGCTCGGTGAGGCGGCCGGTACGGAGGAGGTCGAGAAGATCCGCACGGCGATCGTCGACGGGGAGACCGTCACCGGCCTCATCCACATGCGGACGCTGCACCTGGGTCCGGAGGAGCTGCTGGTGGCCGCCAAGATCGCGGTACGGCACGAGGACACGGCCGCCCGGGTGGCCGAGGCGATCGATGCGGCGGAGGCCCGCATTCGGGAGGCGGTGCCGATCGCCAGGGTGATCTACCTGGAGCCTGACATTCCGCGCTCGTCTGCTTGATTCCGGTCGAGGGGGAGCTGCAAGGCAGGGGATTGCCCGGCAATCCCCTGCCGGGCGCGCCCGAGCCCCAGAGCCTCCCGGTGCGAGCCGGACAGCTGAACCGGCATGCGGTGACACGGCGATGCCCCCGCTGCACGGCGGGGGCATCACCCTGTCCGTACGCGGCTATCGGATCTCGGCCAGCACCTGCAGGATCTCCGACGTGTCCCGGGCGGCCGTCAGCCGCTCCCGGAACCCGCTGTCCATCAGCTTGCGCGACAGCAGCGCCAGCAGGCGCAAGTGCTCGTCGCCCGCTGCCGCCTCCGGCACGGAGATCATGAAGATCAGCTTGGCCTTCGTGCCGTCCAGCGAGCCCCACTCGATGCCCTCGGCCGAGCGGGCGAAGCTCACGACCGGGGCCGTCACCGCGTCCGTCTTGGCGTGCGGGATGGCGATCTCCTCGCCCAGCCCGGTGGTGCCCTGCTCCTCGCGGGCGAGCGCCGCCGAGACCAGGGCCTCCAGGTCGGCGACCTTGCCGGTCGTGGCCAGCAGGCCCGCCATCTCACGTACGGCGGCGTCCTTGGTGCCGGACGCCAGCTGCTCCTTCACGGTCCGCGGGGTCAGATGGCCGGAGAGCACCTCCGCTCCGGCCTCGGCTTCGGCATCGGCTCGGTCCCGGGTTTCGTCCCTCCTCGTGGCCTCGCGGCCCTCTGCCTCGGCCCCGTCTGCCGCCGCAGCGGACGGGGCAGTGACCGTCGTACGGGCGGGGGCCGCGGCTGCGACTCCGCCCGTGGCACCCGAACCCGAACCCACACCGGCCATGACCGGCTCGGGGAACGGGGCGGCCACGGGCGTGGGTGCGCCGGGCGCCTCTGCCGCCGCGGAGCTGTTCCGGCCGAGAGCCATCAAGGTCACGGTCGTCAGCGCGGTCACCGCCGTGCCGAAGGCGACCGCCACAAAGAACATCGGGACCCCGTCGACCGCGCCCAGCACCGCCACGATGGGACCGCCGTGCGGCACGCTGTCGGTGACCGCCGCGAGACCCGCCACGGCACCGGCCGCGGCTCCGCCCAGCATGTTCGCCGGGATGACCCGGGCGGGGCGCGCCGCTGCGAAGGGAATGGCGCCTTCGGTGATGCCGAAGAAGCCCATGAACAGCGCGGCCAGACCGGTCTCGCGCTCCTGCTCGGTGAAGAACTTCCGGCGGAGGAGAGTGGCCAGGCCCTGGCCCAGCGGGGGCACCGGGATGGCGGCCGCGCACATACCCATGATCTCGGGGTTCTTGGACACGAGCCCGGCGCCGAAGAGGAACGCCGTCTTGTTGACCGGCCCACCCATGTCGAAGGCGATCATGAGGCCGAGGATGATGCCCAGCAGCGCAGCGCTGGTGCCCGTCAGGCCGCCCAGCCAGCTGGTGAGGTGCTCGAAGATCCAGGAGATCGGCTTGCCGATGACATGGATGAAGAAGAGGCCGAGTGAGGTCGTCGCGACGATCGGGATCACGATGATCGGCATGATCGGCTGGACGAACTTCGGAACCTTGACCTTCTTGATCCACAGCACCAGATAGCCCGCCAGGAAGCCGGTGACGATCGCGCCGATGAAGCCTGCGCCGGCCTCGGAGTCGTAGAGCGCGCCGTTGTTGGCGATCCAGCCGCCGATCATGCCCGGCACGAGCGCGGGCCGGTCGCCGATCGCGTACGCGATATAGCCGGAGAGAATCGGGACCATCAGGGTGAAGCCGATGACGCCGATGTCGTTGACGGGCTTCCAGAACGAGCCGTCGGGGATGACCAGACCGCCGTCGGCCTGCGGGGTGCCGCCGAGTGCCAGGGACACCGCGATCAGCAGACCGCCGACCACGACGAACGGGATCATGAACGAGACGCCGTTCATCAGCGCCTTGTACGTGGCACTCCGCTCCCTGCCACCCCTGGCGGCCGCCGCGGACACGCCCGACGCGCCCCCTCCGCCGTCTCCTCCTCGGTACACCGGTGCGCTCTGCACCTGCTCGATCAGCCGCTCGGGGTGGTGAATACCCTCGGCAACCCCGACGACCAGCACCTTCTTGCCGATGAAGCGGCTGCGGTCGACATCCTTGTCGGCGGCGATGATGATGCCGTCCGCATCGTTGACATCGTTGTCAGACAAGGCGTTCTCGACCCCGATCGAGCCTTGCGTCTCCACCTTCATGCGGTGTCCGAGCGATTCAGCGGCCTGAGCCAGCTTCTCGGCCGCCATGTAGGTGTGGGCGATGCCGGTCGGGCAGGCGGTCACCGCGAGCAGCTTGAGCCCCTGCTCACTCGTCCCCGCTTCCCTTGGGTGTTCAGCCGAATTGGTCACGTGGTTCTCCTTACGGCTCTGCGCGCGAGTCGTGCACCTGATCTCGCGGTCCCCGCATCCTGCATCAGGCCGCTACCTGAGCAAAGCCGTCAGACATCGGGTCTTCGGGGACCAACGCCCGCCCCGCGCTTCGGTTGCGGCCGACCGAGGCGGGCTGGGGCCACTCGATCGATCGGTGTAGATTCGTGACCTGACAGACGTCGCTGCTGATGGCGGTCGGTCGGTCCGCTACGGGTCGGCCGAGGGAGAGAGGGCCTCCGACGGACTGCGTTGCGGCCAGGGGACCCGTGTGTCCGCTGCCGCAGACGAGCCGTGCCCACTCCGCTCGAGTCCACAAGGAGCAGCCCGTATGACGACAGCCGCCACCGGCCAGGACTTCAAGGTCGCCGACCTGTCCCTGGCCGCCTTCGGCCGCAAGGAGATCACCCTCGCCGAGCACGAGATGCCCGGTCTGATGGCGATCCGCAACGAGTACGCCGCCGCCCAGCCGCTGGCGGGCGCCCGGATCACCGGCTCGCTGCACATGACCGTGCAGACCGCTGTGCTGATCGAGACGCTCGTCTCCCTCGGCGCCGAGGTTCGCTGGGCCTCCTGCAACATCTTCTCCACCCAGGACCATGCGGCCGCCGCCGTCGCGGTCGGCCCGAACGGCACTCCCGAGAACCCGCAGGGCGTCCCCGTCTTCGCCTGGAAGGGCGAGACGCTCGAGGAGTACTGGTGGTGCACGGAGCAGGCGCTGACCTGGCCGAACACGCCCACCGGCGGGCCGAACATGATCCTGGACGACGGCGGCGACGCCACCCTCCTCGTCCACAAGGGCGTCGAGTTCGAGAAGGCCGGTTCCGTCCCCGACCCGTCCACCGCGGACAACGACGAATTCCGGATCATCCTCGAGGTGCTCACCCGTTCCATCGGGGAGAACGCCCAGAAATGGACCCAGCTGGCGTCCGAGATCCGCGGGGTCACCGAGGAGACCACCACCGGCGTCCACCGCCTGTACGAGATGCACCAGGCGGGTTCGCTGCTGTTCCCGGCGATCAACGTCAACGACGCCGTGACGAAGTCGAAGTTCGACAACAAGTACGGCTGCCGCCACTCGCTGGTCGACGGCATCAACCGGGCCACCGACGTCCTCGTCGGCGGCAAGGTCGCCGTCATCTGCGGCTACGGCGACGTGGGCAAGGGATGTGCCGAGTCGCTCCGTGGCCAGGGCGCCCGGGTCATCATCACCGAGATCGACCCGATCTGCGCACTCCAGGCCGCGATGGACGGCTATCAGGTCACGACCCTCGACGACGTCGTCGAGACCGCCGACATCTTCATCACCACGACCGGCAACAAGGACATCATCATGGCCGCCGACATGGCCAGGATGAAGCACCAGGCCATCATCGGGAACATCGGCCACTTCGACAACGAGATCGATATGGCCGGCCTGGCCAAGATCCCCGGCATCGTGAAGGACGAGGTCAAGCCGCAGGTCCACACCTGGGCCTTCCCCGACGGCAAGTCGATCATCGTGCTGTCCGAGGGCCGGCTGCTCAACCTGGGCAACGCGACCGGGCACCCCTCGTTCGTGATGTCCAACTCCTTCGCGAACCAGACCATCGCCCAGATCGAGCTCTTCACCAAGCCCGAGGCGTATCCGACCGGCGTCTACGTGCTCCCCAAGCATCTGGATGAGAAGGTGGCCCGGCTCCACCTGGACGCGCTCGGTGTGAAGCTGACGACGCTGCGGCCGGAGCAGGCCGCCTACATCGGCGTCTCGGTGGAGGGCCCGTACAAGCCCGACCACTACCGCTACTGACAGCACCCAGCCGATGATCCCGGGCCCCCGCCGTCGGCGGGGGCCCGGGCCGTCAAGGACCCCACCATGCCCCGCGGCCGCTACTCCCTCCACGATCCGCACGATCGCACCCCCCTCGGAGAAGAGCACTTCCACTGCGCCACCGGCCCCTCCGGTTGGCGCTACGTCTCCCAGATCACCACCCCCTCCGGCGATCACGCGGGCTCGGTCGACCTCACCACCGACGAACTCGGCCGTCCCATCCGTCTGGAGCTCCACGCCTCGAGCTGGCAGGTCCGGGGAGCGGCCCTCGACGGCGTCACCTGGGTGCGTACGGACCCCAGCGGCGCCCACGCGACCGAGGGCAACGTCCGCGCTCACGCGTTCACCGGTACATCCCCCGCCTTCCTCGTCGCCACGGCCCGGCTGCTGCGCCCCACCGCCGGTGCCCCCGCCACTCGCGTCCGTCTCGTCGCCTTCACCGACCCCGTACTGGCGCCTCGCACGCTCGACCAGTCCTGGGCCTTGCTCAAGAGGGAAGCACACGCCACTGACAGCGGCCCGCTGATGGTGGACGAATACCAGGTCACGGACCTGGACACCGGTGAGCAGGGCTCCGTCCACATCGCCGGCGACGTCGTCCTCGCGGCCCCGGGCGTCGAGCTCGAAGATCTCGAATCGCCGCCCTCGACCTTCCCCTGAGGCCTTGCGCGGCGGGCCGCAGCTCTCGGGCCTCCCGCGCCCGGCTCCCGGCCGCCCAGGGCCACGAGCCCAGGGCCGGGAACCTTTAAAACCCCTACGGAAGTCGCTAGGCAGGAGGCACGAAGCCCGTCCTCCCCGTCGCTGTCGGCTCCTCAGGGCTCGCAGCAACCGGCCCCGGCCCCCCGGTCCCGCGAGGTGTGTGCCCCGCGGCAATCGGCGCTGATTCCAAGGGGTCCGTGATCGACGATCCGGAAGCGCCAGGCCGTACATCCTCCTCTGTCGCGGCGTGCCACTGGCGTGCGCTGAGGGGCAGGGGCTGGCCGTAAGGGGCGGCAGCCGCCGTACCCCCGAACGCCCGCTGTGCATCCCGTGCCTGCCGCTCGCCCGCGACCCCGGCCAGATAAACAGCCGGCGGCACTCCCTCGGGCACCGGCGTACCCGTACACGCCGCCACATCTCCGGCCAGCTGCACGGCCAAGGCCCAGCCGACCTGCGGATCGAGCTGCCCCATGCGCGTCAGGTACTGGCGTATCGCCAGCCACAGGCCGTCCGGTACCCGTGACAGATCGAGCCGGGCGAACTGCCCTGCGAGCCACGGCGGCGGAGGCGGCATCCGCACTCCTCGCGGCACCGGTATTCGCTCCCGTACGACCAGGGTCCCGGCGAAGACGTCACCAAGCCTCCGCCCGCGCGCCGAAACGAGCGACGCGATCACCGCCACGACCCCGAAGGTCATGAGGATCTCGACCACCCCCATGGCACCGCGCACGAGCGCATGGCGGAAGCGGATCGGCCCTCCGTCGTCCCGCACCACCCGGAGTCCGCACGCCGCCTTCCCCAGTGAACGTCCGTGGCTGAGCGTCTCCACGGCGATCGGCGCCCCAACCAGGACCAGCAGGAAAGTCGCCACGGACACGGCGGCCCGCGCCGCCGTGTCGAGCGACGCTGTGCCGGCGATCAGCGCCATCGACACCGCGATGAAGGTCGCCCAGATCACCACCAGGTCGATCACGATGGCCAGGGCGCGACTCGGTAGCTTCGCAGCTCGAAGCCCCAGTACGACCGCCTCGCCGGTCACCAGTTCACTCACGCGCGACGCCTCCCTCTCTCGGGCCACTCCCGGCTCCACCCGCGTCCCACCCGCACGCCATGAGGCGTGTACGTATGTACGACCAGTCTGCCGCCCGCCGTCCTGCGTCTGCCAAGCTGACTCCCTACGCCGATGCCCCCACCAGGAGCAGCGCCCCATGGATCTCGACGTGTTCGTCGCCGCCCACCGCGCCGAGTGGGACCGCCTGGACGTGCTGCTCCGCCGCCGGCGTCGGCTGAGTGGGGCGGAGGCCGACGAACTCGTCTCCCTCTATCAGCGGACCGCCACGCATCTGTCCTTGATCCAATCCAGCGCTCCGGACCCGCAGCTGACCGCTCGGCTCACCACGCTCGTCGCCCGTGCACGCAGCGCGGTCACGGGAGCACGGAAGGCCGGCTGGCGCGACGTCGCGCGGTTCCTCGCCGCCGGGTTCCCCGCGGCCCTGTACCGGACCCGCCGGTGGTGGGTCACCACCGCTGTTGTCTCGACGGCACTCGCCACGGTGATCGGCTGGTGGATCGGTACCCATCCTGACGTCCAGTCGTCCATCGCGGCTCCTGAAGAGCTGCGAGAGCTCACGCGGCCCGGCGGTGAGTACGAGACGTACTACTCCAGTCACGCCGCGGCGTCGTTCGCCGCCCAGGTCTGGACGAACAACGCCCAAGTCGCAGCCACCTGCCTGGTCCTCGGAGCCTTCCTGGGCATCCCCGTGCTCTGGGTGCTGTTCCAGAACATGCTGAACCTCGGAG
Source organism: Streptomyces sp. KR80 (assembly GCF_052245555.1). NCBI lineage: Bacteria > Bacillati > Actinomycetota > Actinomycetes > Kitasatosporales > Streptomycetaceae > Streptomyces > Streptomyces sp. KR80. The sequence continues at coordinate 865 of NZ_JBQQCD010000020.1, read as the reverse complement.
TGGGACTCGGTCTGATGTCCTCCGCGGGCAGGCTCGACAGCTTCCTCGGTCTGATCCTTCCGCACGGCCTCCTCGAACTCACCGCGGTGTTTGTCGCGGCCGGCACAGGCCTGCGACTCGGCTGGACGGTGATCGACCCCGGCCCACGCGCGCGTCGCTCGGCCCTGGCCCAGGAGGGGCGCGCAGCGATCGGCATGGCCATCGGACTGGCCATCGTGCTCTTCGTCTCGGGAGTGATCGAGGGTTTCGTGACCCCCTCGAGCCTGCCCCCCTGGGCCCGTATCACGGTGGGCATGGCAGCTGAGGCAGCATTCCTGATCTACGTCTACGTCGTGGGTCGGCGCGCGGTATACAGGGGGGAGACGGGCGATGTGGGGGAGGCAGACCGCAGCATCGAGGTCCCGACAGCCGCCTGACCTGCCCCGGGCCGCGCGGAGCTGCTACTGTCCTCTTCGCCCCAGGAGACCTGTTTGACACAGGTGGAGGGGGGAGGTAGATTTGAACGGTTGCGGACGGGCTGGGTAAGCTCGGACGCCATCGAGAATCCACTGCACTCCGCAATCCGGAAACCCCATTCCGATGAGGTGTCTCCGGTGAGCGGTCAGGGATGTTGAGCCGATTCAGCGGCCAAAACGACCTGATAATGTCGGATCAGCCGAAAGGCGAGGCCTTTCCAACGGCCACTGGAAGCAATCCGGACCGGGTAACGGCCGGGTGAGAATCTGGTAAGTTGGAAATACCGAAGGGAAGCGCCTGGAGGGCCCGGTGGCGGGTCTGAAGGAAGCGTCCGTTCCTTGAGAACTCAACAGCGTGCCAAAAGTCAACGCCAGATATGTTGATACCCCGTCTCTTTCGGGAGATGAGG